>JAJYTY010000308.1 GCA_021792835.1 Pseudomonadota bacterium | reverse complement strand
AAGGCCAAGTCGCCGCAGGTGCTGTGCCTGCTGCTGGCCGGCAACGACCAGGTCAACGCGATGAAGCAGATCGCCCAGTTCGGCATCGACAAGCAGATCGCCGTCGGCGGCGCGCTGTTCGAGCTCGAGCAGGCGCAGGCGCTGCCGCCGGCCGCGCGTTACGGCTGGTGGACCATGGAGTGGTACTGGAAGCAGCCGGGCACGCCGCACGTCGCGGACTTCGTCAAGCGCTTCACCGCCGCCCACAACGGTGAGTACCCGACCGCCCGCGTGTGGTTCGGCTACGCCACGACCCACGCCTTCCGCCTCGCCGTGGAAAAGGCCAAGTCCACCGACACGGTCAAGGTGATCAAGGCGCTCGAGGGTCTGGAACTGCCGCCCGAGGTCGCGCTGCAGCCGCACCTGCCGGTATACCGTGCCGCGGACCACCAGCTGCTGATCAGCATGTTCCCGGGCCATGTCAACGGCGGCGGCAAGTACCCCGACCTGTTCGACGTGTCGTCGATCGTCGCCGGTGCGTCGATCGCGAAGTCGGCGGCGGAGATGGGCTGCAAGATGCCCAGCCTCTGATCCCGTCTCGAGGGATCGGGTTTTTCACACCCAACGGCGGCCGGTGCCCGCACCGGCCGCCGCGGAGTCACCTTCGTGAGCATCGTCATTGTCTTCAACCTGTTCAACGGGCTGATCACGGGCGCGTTCTACGCCCTGCTGGCACTCGGCCTGGCCCTCATCCTGGGCCTGAACAACACCATCAATTTCGCGCAGGGCACCTTCATGGCCCTGTCCGCGTATCTGGCGTACACCCTGGCCCCGCACCTGGGCTTCTGGGGGGCGCTGATCGTCGCGCCGCTGCTGTCGGGCGTGCTCGGCCTGGTCGTCGAGATCGCGCTGGTGCGGCGCCTGTACAAGCGCGACCCGCTGTATTCGCTGCTGATGACCTTCGGGCTGGCGCTGATCATGGAAGACATGATCCGCACCATCTGGGGACCGGTGGGCGTGCCGCTGAGCATCCCCGACGCGCTGGCGCACCCGCTGAGCCAGACCTACTTCTTCCTCACCGGCTACCGCCTGTTCGTGGTCGCGGTGGCGCTGATCGGCACCGGAGCGCTGTTCGCGCTGCTGCGCTACACGCGCCTGGGAATCCGCATCCGCGCCGGCAACGCCGACCTGGAGACGGTGTCGTCGCTGGGGGTCAACATCTACCTGCTGCGCACCGCCAACTTCGTCATCGGCATCATCTTCGCGGGAATCGCCGGGATCCTCGCCGCCGGCCAGCTCGGACTCGACCCGACGATGGGCGACGGCCTGCTCATGCCGGCCTTCGTGGCCATCGTGGTCGGCGGCGTCGGCTCGCTGCTGGGCTCGCTGATCGGCGGGCTCCTGATCGGCCTGGCCTCGGGGCTGGCCACCGCCTTCTATCCGTCGGCCAGCGAGGCCGTGATCTACCTGCTCATGGGCCTGATGCTGATCGTGCGTCCGCGCGGTCTGCTCGGTCAGGAGGGACTTCTCGAATGAGTGCAAGCCAATCCGCGGCCAAGCTGCAGCCGGCGCGCGGCGCCGGCGGCCCGGCCACCCGCCCGCATCCCGGCACGCTGGTGCTGGCGCTGGTGCTGATCACCCTGCCGCTGTGGATCACCCACGTCGGCGGCTACACCGACATCGTCTCGCGCGTGCTGATCTACGCACTGGCGGCGATGGGCCTGAACCTGCTGCTGGGATTCACCGGCGGCCTGTCCTTCGGCCACGCCGCCTATTTCGGCATCGGCTCCTACGTGGTCGGGCTGATGCTCAAGCACGCCACCCACAGCGTGCCGCTGGCACTGCTCGTGGGCACGCTGGTCGGCGGGCTCATCGCCACCGTGCTGGCGCCGCTGTGCGTGCGCCTGCGCGGCATCTACTTCGCGATGATCACCATCGCGATCGGGCAGCTGTTCTACTTCGTCGCCATCCGCTGGGCCTCGGTCACCGGCGGCTACGACGGACTGACGGGTTTCTCGCGCCACGCCATCCACGCGCTGCCCGGCGTGACCTGGACCCTGGGCTCGACGGGCTTCTACTACCTCGTGCTGCTGTGCTTCGCCATCGGAGCCTGGCTGATCTACGCGGTGCTGAACTCGCCGCTGGGGCACAGCTTCGTCGCCGTGCGCGAGAACCAGAAACGCCTGCGCTTCCTCGGCGTCAACGTGCACTACTACGCCGCCGCGTCGTTCGCCATCTCCGGCTTCATCGTCGCGCTGGCGGGCGGGCTCAACGCGCTGCTGGACAATTTCACCTCGCCCAACAGCCTGAGCAACAACCTGTCCGGCGACCTGGTGATCATCGCGGTGCTCGGCGGCATGCGCAACTTCTGGGGCCCCTTCGTCGGGGCCGCGATCTTCGTGCTGGTGCGCGACTACGCGAGCAACGTCACCAACAACTGGATGACCGTCATCGGCCTGATCTTCGTGCTGTCGGTGATGTTCTTCCCGATGGGGATCATGGGCTTCCTGCAACGCAAGGGCAAGGTGCGGTCATGAGCCTTCTCCAACTCCGCTCCGTATCGCGCCGCTTCGGCGCGCTGCAGGCCCTGAGCGACATCTCGCTCAACGTCGAGCCGGGTGAGCTGCGCGCGGTCATCGGCCCCAACGGCGCCGGCAAGACCACGCTGTTCAACCTGATCAGCGGCTTCTTCCCGCCCAGCAACGGCGAGATCGTGTTCGACGGCGAGGCCATCCAGCGCATCAGCCCGGCTTCGCTGGTGCGTCGCGGCATCATCCGCACCTTCCAGATCACCGAGATCTTCCTGTCGCTGAGCGTCCGCGAGAACCTGCGCATCGCCGCCGAGGTGGCCATGGGCCTGAGCGCGCGCCCCTGGGTGTCGGGGGCGCAACGCGCGGCCATC
>JAJYTY010000307.1 GCA_021792835.1 Pseudomonadota bacterium | reverse complement strand
TTTGCCGGCGTCTCGCGCATGCCGGCCACCACGTATACATACATGCCCGTGAGCGCATCGGCGCCGCCGAAGCGCTCGTCGAGGAGATCGCCGCGGCCGGCGGAAGTGCCTCGGCGGTGCGATTCGACGTGACGGACGCCGAAGGCGCGCGTGCCGCCCTCGCCGGACTGCCCGGCCCCATCCAGATCCTGGTCAACAACGCGGGCGTGCACGATGATGCCGTGCTGCCCGGCATGCGCCCGGACCAATGGCACCGCGTGATCGACGTGTCGGTGAACGGATTCTTCAACGTGACCCAACCGCTGCTGCTGCCGATGATCCGCACTCGCTGGGGGCGAATCATCAACATCTCGTCGGTCACCGCCCTGATCGGCAACCGCGGCCAGGTCAACTATGCCGCCGCCAAGGGCGCGCTGAACGCCGCGACCAAGGCGCTCGCGCTCGAGCTCGCCACGCGCGGCATCACCGTCAACGCGGTCGCGCCCGGCATCATCGCCACACCCATGACCGAAGGCCTGTTCGACGCCGAGGGCCTCAAGCGCCTGGTCCCGCTGGGCCGCGCCGGCACCCCCGAAGAGGTTGCGAGTCTGGTCGCCTTCCTGGCCTCCGACGAAGCCTCCTACATCACCGCACAGATCCTGTCGGTCGACGGCGGCATGGCGTAGGCCCGCGCCGATGCGCGAGAACCGACTTTCCATCCGGCGCTGACGTCGCACCGCACGTCCACGATGGACGAGGCAACAGAGGAATTCTTGAACGTCAGTTGCGCACGGCCATGAAGACGGCGCATCTCCAATTTAAGACTTCAACGCACTGAAACATTTGACGTAACAATGTCTTGACAGGCCGCTCCGCGAAGTTATATTACGGCGCCACGGAGTTTCCATGGCCGCGGTGCTCGACATGACAGAAACACTCGATACACGGGTCGCGCGACTCGAGTCCGATGTCGCGCATATTCACTCGGTCGTATCCGACATCAAGATCGATCTGCGCCAGCTGCGCACCGAGTTTTCCGCGCTCCGCGACACGACGGAGGCGGGATTCAAGACCGCCAGCGCCGAAATGCAGCAGGAATTCAAGGCCGTCCGCGCCGAGATCGCGAGTTCCAATGCCAGGACCGCCGAGGAGTTCAAAGCCGTCCGCAGCGAAATGCAGCAGGAGTTCAAAGCCGTCCGCAGCGAAATGCAGCAGGAGTTCAAGGCCGTCCGCAGCGAAATGCAGCAGGAATTCAAGGCCGTCCGCGGCGAAATGCAACTCGGCTTTGCCGCCGGACGCACGGATCTTGCCGATCTGCGCCGGGAGATCCATCGACGCGACTGGGCCTTCGCGAGCGTGGTGATCACCCTCTTCGTGGCGCTGCTCGGCGCGATGGCCCAGGGATTTGGCTGGCTGCACTGAGTCGCGGGCCCGCAAGACACCCCGTCTCGGCGCGCCCGCGGCGGCGCGCCGTGCGGGATTTCGCTATGCTCGGTTCCTCTGCCTTCGACCCGGGACCGCGCATTCGTGCTCCTGTCCATCGTCATCCTCCTCGCCGCAGGGGCGTCGGCCGGCTTTCTCAGCGGCTTACTCGGCCTAGGCGGAGGATTGCTGGTGGTGGCGGCTCTCACGCTGGCGCTGCCGGCCCTCGGAATACCTTCGACGCTGGTCATGCACGTCTCGGTCGCCACCGCCATGGCCGCCAACGTACTGACCTTGCTGTCCTCGGCGACGGCGCACATCCGGCGAGGCAGCGTCGTCTGGCCGACCTGGCGGTGGCTGGCGTCGGGGCTGGTGATCGGCGGCTTCGCCGGCGCGCACATCACGCAACTGCTCACCGCTCAGGCACTGCGCTGGGTGATCGCGGCGTTCTGCGCGTTCATGGCCTGGCGGATGGCATTCGGCAGGAAGCGCGCCAGAGACCCCGACAGGCCCGAGCGCGTGCCCCGCAGCCCGTGGCTGCTGCCCGCGGGCACGGGGATCGGCGCGCTGTCGGCGCTGGTCGGCATCGGCGGCGGATCGATGACCGTGCCCCTGCTGATCGCACTCGGGATCAAGCCCGTCAAAGCCGTGAGCACCAGCGCGGTGTGCGGATTCACGATCGCGGTGTCGACCGTTCTGAGTTATGTCCTGACGGTGCACGGACCGCGGCAGGCCCTGCCCTGGGGCTCGGTGGGCTATCTCTATTTTCCCGCGGCGGCCGTCGTTGCCGCCGGGTCGATGTCGCTGGCCCCGATCGGCGCGCGCGTCGCACATGGAATCTCGGGCGCCGCGCTCACACGCATATTCGCCGCATTCCTGCTGGTGGTCGGCGTGCTGATCGCGGCCGGCAAATGATTCAGGGCAACGCGCGCTGCGCGCGCTGCCGCCCTCAGTCCGGGCGGGACTCCGACGCGTCGAAGAACTCGACTTCACCGGTTTCCAGCGAGTACTCCGCGCCCACGACGAGGAGTCCCTCGTCGCGGATCAGCCGCTCCAGCACATCCGAGCCGTAGCGCAGGTGGCTGACCGACACGCCGACGTTGGCGCGCACCGCCTGGCGGATCAGCGCCTCCTCGTCGTTGCGCAGCTCGGTCCTGAGCAGTCCTTCGACCGAGGGGCGCACCCGATCGACGATGGAGCGGATGTTGGGGGATTGATTCTCCATCGGACGGCGCAGCTCCTCGAGCGTCGCCTGGATCGCCCCGCAATGCGAATGCCCGAGCACCACCACCAGACGCGTACCGAACTTCGACGCCGCGAATTCCACGCTGCCGATGAGCGAGGGGGCCACGATGTTGCCCGCGACACGAATGACGAACAGATCGCCGAGCCCCTGATCGAACACGATCTCCGCCGGCACGCGCGAATCGGAGCAGCCGAAAATGATCGCAAAGGGCTGTTGATCCTGCATCAGCTGCATGCGTGGCGAAGCGCCGAGCGCCGCCTCCTTCT
>JAJYTY010000064.1 GCA_021792835.1 Pseudomonadota bacterium | reverse complement strand
CGGGTTGCGCGGCCTGCAGCGCGCTCCGGTGCGTGAAGGCGCCGAGCTGCGCGACGCGCGGGACCGCGTCGTCGGCAGCGTCACCAGCGGCGCGCTGACCCCCAGCGCCGACGCGGCGATCGCGATGGCCTATGTCGATTCGGCCTGCGCCGGACCGGGCACCGAGCTGCATGCGCTGGTGCGCGACAAGCGCCTGCCGATGCAGGTCGTCGACATGCCCTTCGTCCCCCATCGCTACGCGCGCGCCTGAGCCGGCGCAGCCCGGCGCGCCGTCAGGCAGCCCCCCGATTCCCGCGCCGCGTCCAGCCGGCACCGACAACCCCTTGAACCACCCCGATCCGGAGTTCGTCATGACCACCAGATTCACCACCGATCACGAATGGGTCCGCATGGAGGCCGATGACACGGTCACCGTCGGAATCACCGCACATGCGCAGGATGCGCTGGGCGACGTGGTGTTCGTCGAGCTGCCGGCGGTCGGCCGCAGCTACGCGCAGAAGGACGCCGCCGGCGTCGTCGAGTCGGTGAAGGCGGCGGCCGACGTGTACATGCCGGTGTCGGGCGAGGTCGTCGCCGTCAACGACGCGCTGGTCGCAGATCCCTCGCTGGCCAACACCGATCCGCAAGGCGGCGGCTGGTTCTTCCGCGTGCGTCCGACGCAGCCCGGGCAGCTGGACGAACTGCTCGACCAGGCCGCCTACGACCGCCTGCTCGAGAACGCCTGAGCGTCCGCGCAGGACGTGCAGCCGGGCGCCCCTTCGCGGGGTGCCTTCCACCCGCATCCCGTCCCGCGCGCGTGCCGCGCCCGGCGCCGGCGTCGCGCATCGCAAGCGAGTGCATCATGACCTCTTCGCAAACTCCCCACCTCCCCGGACTGGCCGAACTCGAGGACCGCGAGGCTTTCCTGCGGCGCCACATCGGCCCTGACCAGCAGGAGCAGGCCCACATGCTTCGCGTGCTCGGGCACGACAGCGTGGATTCGCTGCTGCGCGCGGTGATCCCGCAGTCGATCCGGCGCGACGACACGATGCGCCTGCCTCCGGCTGTCGGGGAACAGCAGGCGCTGCAGGAGCTGCGCGAGATCGCGCGAGGCAACCACGTGCTGCGCAGCTTCATCGGCCAGGGTTACGCGAATGCCCACATGCCCGGGGTGATCCGGCGCAACGTGCTCGAGAACCCCGCCTGGTACACCGCGTACACGCCGTACCAGCCGGAGATCAGCCAGGGCCGTCTCGAGGCCCTGCTGAACTTCCAGACCATGATCGCCGACCTCACCGGGCTGGACGTGGCCAATGCCTCGATGCTCGACGAGGCCACCGCCGCGGCGGAGGCCGTGACCCTGGCGCGGCGCGTGTCCGAGCATGCCAGCGACAGCGTGTTCGTGGCCGATGACGTGCTGCCGCAGACCCTGGAGGTGCTGCGCACGCGCGCCGAGCCGATCGGGCTGCGCGTGCAGGTGGGCGCAGCGGCGCGCGCCGCCGACGGCGAGCACTTCGCGGTGCTGCTGCAGTACCCCGGGGTCGACGGCGGGGTGCACGACCTGCGCGCGCTGATCGCCGAACTGCGCGCGCGCGGCACGACGGTGATCGTCGCTGCCGACATCCTGGCCCTGGCGGTGCTGACGCCGCCGGGCGAGCTCGGTGCCGACATCGCGGTCGGCAACACGCAGCGCTTCGGCCTGCCGCTGGGCTGCGGCGGGCCGCATGCCGCGTACCTGGCGGTGCGCGACGCGCTCAAGCGCCAGCTTCCCGGACGCCTGGTCGGCGCCAGCGTGGACGCGCAGGGCAACAGCGGCCTGCGTCTGGCGTTGCAGACGCGCGAACAGCACATCCGCCGAGAGAAGGCCACCAGCAACATCTGCACCGCGCAGGTGCTCCCGGCCGTGCTGGCGTCGATGTACGCCGTCTACCACGGACCCGAGGGCCTGCTGCGCATCGCGCAGCGCGTGCACGCCTTCACCGCGCTGCTCGCCGATGCGCTGCAGGCGCAGGGATGGCAGCTGCGGCACGCCAGCTACTTCGACACCTTGACCGTGCAGACCGGCGCCGACACCGAAGCCGTGCATGCGGGCAGCGTGGCCGCCGGCATCAACCTGCGCCGCGCCGGCGCCGACTGCGTGGGCATCACCCTCGACGAAACCGTCGAGCGCGGCGACCTGCTGACGTTGCTGGGCGTGTTCGCGCAGGCGCGGGGAGCCACCGCGCCGGATGCCCGCGTGTTCGAGGCTCTGGTCGGCGGCGTGCAGGCACGCTGGCCGGAGCAGCTCGGCCGCCGCAGCGCGTACCTGAGCCACCCGGTGTTCCATGCGCACCGCAGCGAGACCGAAATGCTGCGCTACCTGCGCCGCCTCGCCGACAAGGACATCGCGCTCGACCGCGCGATGATCCCGCTGGGTTCGTGCACCATGAAGCTCAATGCGACCAGCGAGATGGAACCCATCGGCTGGCCGGAGTTCGCGGCCGTGCACCCCTTCGCCCCGGCCGACCAGCGCCGCGGCTACGATCGCCTGGCCTCGGACCTGCGGCAATGGCTGCAGCAGGCCACCGGCTACGACGCCGTCAGCCTGCAGCCCAACGCCGGTTCGCAAGGCGAGTACGCCGGCCTGCTGGCGATCCGCGCCTGGCATCGCAGCCGCGGCGACGACGCCCGCGACGTGTGCCTGATTCCCTCGTCGGCGCACGGCACCAATCCGGCCTCCGCGCACATGGCCGGAATGCGCGTGGTGGTGGTGGCCTGCGACGCCGGCGGCAGCGTCGACCTCGACGACCTGCGTGCGAAGGCGCGCCAGCATGCGGGCGACCTGGCAGCGTGCATGATCACCTATCCGTCGACCCACGGCGTGTTCGAGCCGCGCGTGCGCGAGATCTGCGACATCGTGCACGAGCACGGCGGCCAGGTCTACGTCGACGGCGCCAACATGAACGCGATGGTCGGGCTGGTCAGCCCGCCGCAGTTCGGCGCCGACGTGTCGCACCTGAACCTGCACAAGACCTTCTGCATTCCCCACGGCGGCGGCGGCCCCGGCGTCGGTCCGGTGGCGGTACGCGCGCACCTGGCGCCGTTCCTGCCGGCGCACGCCAGCGGCGGCGAGGGGGCGGGCGCGGTGGGCGCCGTCAGCGCGGCGCCGCTGGGCAACGCGTCGGTGCTGCCGATCGCGTGGATGTACATGCGCATGATGGGCGAACACGGCCTGCGCCAGGCGAGCGCGGTGGCCATGCTGGGCGCCAACTACCTGGCGCGGCGCCTGCAGGAGCATTTCCCGGTGCTGTACAGCGGCGATGGAGGCTACGTCGCGCACGAGTGCATCATCGACCTGCGCGGGCTCAAGGACAGCAGCGGCATCACCAACGAGGACGTCGCCAAGCGCCTGATCGACTACGGCTTCCACGCGCCGACGATGAGCTTCCCGGTGCCCGGCACGTTGATGATCGAGCCCACCGAGAGCGAATCCCTGGCCGAACTCGATCGTTTCGTCGATGCGATGGTGGCGATCCGCGGCGAGATCGCCAGGGTCGAGCGCGGCCAGTGGCCGCGCCAGGACAATCCGCTGAAGGCGGCGCCGTTCACCGCGGCGGTGGTGCTGGGCGAGGCCTGGGAGCATGCCTACACGCGCGAGCAGGCCGCGTTCCCGGTGGCGCAGCTGCGCCAGCACAAGTACTGGGTGCCGGTCGGCAGAGTCGACAATGTCTGGGGCGACCGCAACCTGCAATGCGCCTGTCTGGCGCCGCAGGCCGAGACCGCGCCCCCGCAGACGCTCGCCGCATGAAGTGATGCGGCTCGTGTGCGGCGTGCCGCACACGAGCGTCGGCGCGGCCGCTACACGACGCTCAGGCGCGGCGCACCGGCGTGCATGGAGCCGATCGGGGTGGCGTCGGCGAAGCCCTCGGTGCGGAACACGTCGAGCACCCGAGGCAGGGCCTCGGCGGAACAGCTCACGAGCAGTCCGCCGGCGGTCTGCGGATCGGTGAACAGGGACTGCGCCAGTTCGTCGGAGCAGTGCAGTTCGACCTCGTCGCGGTAGCTGTTCCAGTTGCGCCCCGACGCGCCTGTCACGAGGCCGGCCGCGGCCAGCTCGCGCACCTGCGGCAGCAGCGGCACCGCGTCGGCACGGATGGTCGCGCCGAGCGCGGCGCCGCGGCACAGCTCGAGCGCATGGCCGAGCAGCCCGAAGCCGGTGACGTCGGTCATCGCATGCACGCCGTCGATCCCGGCCAGCAGCGGCCCCGGCGTGTTCAGGCGGGTCGTCGCCTCCAGCATCGTGCGGTAGCCGGCGGCGTCGAGCCGGTCCTTCTTCAGCGCCGCCGACAGGATGCCCACGCCCAGTCCCTTGCCCAGCACCAGCAGGTCGCCCTCGCGCGCGTCGCGGTTGCGGCGGATGCGCTCCGGGTGCCCCAGCCCGATCACCGCCAGTCCGTAGATCGGCTCCACCGAGTCGATCGAATGCCCGCCTGCGATCGGGATGCCGGCGCGCGCGCAGGCCTCCTGCCCGCCGCGCAGGATCCTTCCGATGGTCTGCGGGCCCAGCACGCCGATGGGCATTCCCACCAGCGCCAGCGCCAGCAACGGGCGCGCGCCCATCGCGTACACGTCGGAAATCGCGTTGGTCGCCGCGATGTCGCCGAAGTCGCGCGGGTCGTCGACGATGGGCATGAAGAAATCGGTGGTGGCCACCAGCGCCTGGGTGTCGCTCAGGCGCCAGACCGCGGCATCGTCCGAGGTCTCGGTGCCCACCATCAGCTGCGGCGGCGCGACCAGCGGCATGTGCTGGCGCAGGATGTCGGACAGCAGCCCCGGCGCGATCTTGCAGCCGCAGCCGCCGCCGTGCGAAAGCGAGGTCAGGCGCGGCTCGGCGGCCGGCGCAGCGGACGGGGAGGCGGGGAGTGTCGGTGCGGACATGAATCCGTGGCTTTCTCGGGTGAAGGGGTGAACGCGGGAATGGATGAAGGCGAACGTGCGAAGGGTTCGATGCGCGGCGTCGTGGCGCGCGTCCGCGCGGGCGGCGCTGCGGGTGCCGTCAGTGCCAGGTGCCGCAGTGGTCGACGAAGCGCTGCAACGGCAGTGACAGCACCTTGCGCCGCGGATGGATGCGAAACAGCGTGCGGCGCAGGCCCGGCAGCCCCGCGTCGATGCGGCGCAGGCGTCCATTGTCCAGCCAGTCCTGCACCACGCGCAGCGGCAGGCAGCTCACGCCCATGCCCTCGGCCACCGCGCGCTTGATGGCCTCCGAGTTGCCCAGGTGCATGGTGGAGCCGAACGCCCCCAGGTGCGGCAGCAGGATCGATTCCACGATGTCGCGGATCCCGGAACCGGGTTCGCGCAGGATCCAGCGCGCGGCGGCAAGTGCAGCCGGCGCCACGTCGCCGAGCGCCAGCGGGTGGCTGGGCGCGGCGACCACGCACAGGTCGTCGTCCATCCATGCCTGGACCGTCAGTTCCGGATGGTGGCACGGGCCTTCGATGAAGCCGATGTCCACCCGATACGCGGCGACGGCGTCGACCACCTCACGGGTGTTGCCGACCTCGAGCTCGATCTGGGTCAGCGGCCAGCGGCGCTGGAAGGCCCCCAGCACCGAAGGCATCATGTAGTTGCCCACCGTGGTGCTGGCGCCCACGCGCAGCGCCCCGGCGCCGTCCTCGAACAGATGCTCGATCTCGCGCATCTGGTCGAGCACCGCCAGCGCCCGCGGCAGCAGCAGGCGCCCACAGTCGTTGAGCACGACCCGCTTGCCCACGCGATCGAACACCTTGGTGTCGAACTGGCTCTCCAGTTCGCCCAGCGCCGCGCTGACCGCCGACTGCGACAGCGACAGCTGCTTGCCGGCCTCGGTGGTGCTGCCGCTGCGTGCGATCGCAACCATCACATCGAGCTGTCGGAGGGTCAGTCTCATTGAAATTTCCGGTTGATTGCATTGTATGCGTGCAGCGCAACCGTTCGATACGCCCCGTGGATTGCGTTTTCGCAGATCGCAGGATGGCTAAAAAACCTTTATTCCACAATAACTTATAGATTCCCCCATTCCCGCTGGGAACCTGTGGGCATGTCCAGACTCCTAGGAATTCGACCTCGGCAATCGTGACAACGGGTGTCTATCTGCTGCCATCCGTAATCAGCCGGGAAGTTGACGAATTTAGTAGGGTATTCTACAATCCCGACTGAATTCGTCAGGTATTGGGCGGCACCGTTCCGCGCAGCCGGCGACACGATCGCCAAGGGGACTGCAGGCGGCTGCACCCGCGTACTTGGAGAGCACCATGAGACTGACGACCAAAGGACGATTCGCCGTCACCGCGATGATCGACGTTGCGATGCGGCAGCACCTGGGCCCGGTGACCCTGGCCAGCATCAGCCAGCGCCAGCATATCTCGCTGTCGTACCTGGAACAGTTGTTCGGCAAGCTGCGCCGGCACGAACTCGTGGAGTCCGTGCGAGGACCCGGCGGGGGCTACAGCCTGGCCCGGCGCCCCGAGGACATCTCGATCGCCGACGTGATCATCGCGGTCGACGAACCGCTGGACGCGACGCAGTGCGGCGGCAAGTCGAATTGCCACGGCGAGGGCGGCGACGGGCGCTGCATGACCCACGACCTGTGGTCGGCGCTGAACACCCGCATGGTCGAGTTCCTCGACTCGGTGAACCTGAAGACCATGGTCGAGCAGAACCTGGCGCAGGGGGTGTCGATCGAGCAGACCGCGGTGATCCGCAAGCCGGTGTCGCCGATGCCGATGGCCAAGCCGTCGAAGGTGAGGGCGCCGAATTCGGTGTTCAACCTGGCGCAGAACCTGGCCTGAGGGGGCGCCCGCGCGGGTGGCCGGAACCGGCCGGCTCCGCGCGGCGCGAATCCGGCGATGCGTGCTTCTTGAACTTTTTCCAGGATGTCCGACGTTTCAAACAACATGTCCACCACCCCGCACTTCCCCATCTACATGGACTACGGCGCGACCACGCCGGTCGACCCGCGCGTCGTCGACGCGATGATTCCGTGGCTCTACGAGCATTTCGGCAATCCGGCGTCGCGCAGCCATGCCTGGGGCTGGGAAGCCGAGGAAGCCGTGGAGCGCGCACGCTCGCAGGTCGCCGACCTGGTGCACTGCGATCCCCGCGAACTGGTGTGGACCTCGGGAGCGACCGAGTCGATCAACCTCGCGCTGAAGGGCGCGGCTCATTTCTACCAGGGGCGCGGAAAGCACATCGTGACCCTGCGTACCGAGCACAAGGCCACGCTGGACACCTGTCGTGAACTCGAGCGCCAGGGTTTCGAGCTCAGCTACCTCGACGTCGAGCCGGACGGCCTGCTCGACCTCGACCGTTTCAAGCAGACCCTGCGTCCCGACACCATCCTGGCCTCGGTGCTGCTGGTCAACAACGAGATCGGCGTGATCCAGGACGTCGGCGCCATCGGCGCGCTGTGTCGCGAGCGCGGCATCCTGCTGCACGTGGACGCGGCGCAGGCCACCGGCAAGGTCACCATCGACCTGCGCAACAGCCCGATCGACCTGATGAGCCTGGCCTCGCACAAGACCTACGGTCCGAAGGGCGTCGGGGCGCTGTTCGTGCGGCGCAAGCCGCGGGTGCGCATCGAGGCGCAGATGCACGGGGGCGGACACGAGCGCGGCATGCGCTCGGGCACGCTGCCGACGCACCAGATCGTCGGCATGGGCGAGGCCTACCGCATCGCCCGGCTGGAGATGGGCGCCGAGATCGAGCGCGTGCGCATGCTGCAGCGGCGCCTGCTCGACGGCCTGCGCGACATCGACGAGGTCTACATCAACGGCGACCTCGAACAGCGCGTGCCGCACAACGTCAACGCCAGCTTCAACTTCGTCGAGGGTGAATCGCTGATCATGGCCCTCAAGGGCATCGCGGTATCCAGCGGCTCGGCCTGCACCTCGGCCAGTCTGGAGCCCTCGTACGTGCTGCGCGCGCTGGGGCGCAGCGACGAGCTGGCGCATTCGTCGCTGCGCATGACCATCGGCCGCTTCACCACCGAGGAGCAGATCGACCAGGCGGTCGCGCTGCTGCGCGAGAAGGTGGCGAAGCTGCGCGAGCTGTCCCCGCTGTGGGAAATGCACCAGGACGGAATCGACCTCAACACCATCCAGTGGGCGGCCCACTGAAGCACCGAACCACCGAACCACTGAACCGCCGACCCACTGCGAACGGCGCGCGCCGCGAGCGACGTGCCGGCAACCGAACCAGGAGGAATCATGGCCTACAGCGACAAAGTCATCGACCATTATGAAAACCCGCGCAACGTCGGCTCCTTCTCCAAGGACGACCCCGCGGTGGGCACCGGCATGGTCGGCGCCCCGGCCTGCGGCGACGTGATGAAGCTGCAGATCAGGGTCAACGAGCAGGGCATCATCGAGGACGCCCGCTTCAAGACCTACGGCTGCGGCTCGGCGATCGCGTCGTCGTCGCTGGTCACCGAGTGGGTCAAGGGCAAGAGCCTCGACGACGCGCTGAAGATCCGCAACACGCACATCGCGGAGGAACTGGCGCTGCCCCCGGTGAAGATCCACTGCTCGATCCTCGCCGAGGACGCGATCAAGGCCGCGGTGAAGGACTACCAGGAACGCCACGGCGTCGCGGCGCAACCGGAGCCGTCGACGGCGCGCGACCAGGCCGCGGCCTGAACACGTGAACACGGAGGCATCCACGATGTCGATCACCCTGACCGAAAGCGCCGCGAGGCATGTGTCGAAGTACCTGAGCCAGCGTGGCAAGGGCGTCGGCGTGCGCCTGGGGGTCAAGACCTCCGGTTGCTCGGGACTGGCCTACAAGCTCGAATACGCCGACGACGTGGCTCCCGAGGACCAGGTCTTCGAGAGTCGCGGCGTGAAGATCCTCGTCGATCCGCGCAGCCTGAGCTATCTCGACGGCACCGAGCTGGACTTCGTGCGCGAGGGCCTGCAGCACGGTTTCAAGTTCAGCAACCCCAACGAGCGCGACCGTTGCGGTTGCGGCGAATCGTTCCGGGTCTGAGTTGGACACCGCCGTTCACGATCGCATCCCCGGGGCGCCGCGACCCGACGGTGCCGCGGCGATCGACTTCCGTGGCGACCACTTCGCGCTGTTCGGGCTGCCCCGTCGCTTCGACATCGACGCCGACGCGCTGAGCCAGGCGTGGCGCCGCGTGCAGGCCCTGGTGCACCCGGACCGCTTCGCCGGCGCCGGCGCGGCGCAGGCGCGGCTGGCGATGCAGTGGTCGACGCTGGTCAACACCGCGTATCGCACGCTGCTCGATCCGCTGAGCCGCGCGGCCTACCTGTGTGAACTGCGCGGCGTGCTGATCGACGCAGAGCGCAACACCGCGATGCCGCGCGAGTTCCTCGACCAGCAGATGCAGTGGCGTGAACAGCTCGACGAGGCCCGCGACAGCGGCGACGCGCAGCAGCTGCGGCAGCTGGCGCGGCAGGTCGAGCAGCACCGCGCCGGGCTGATGCGCGAACTGGCGCGACTGCTCGACTCCGACCCCGCGGACACCGGCGCGGCGAGGCAGGCGGCTTCCGAGGTGCGGGTGCTGATGTTTCTCGACAAGTTCCGGCGCGACCTCGGTCCGCACGCCACGCATTGAAGTGACACGGCTGCTGCTTGCCGGTCCGCCGGGAATGCAGCCTGCAAGCCCGGCGCGCATCGCCTCGGCAGCGGCCGCGGCGCGGTACACGCACAATCCTGTCTTTCGACCTTTCACGGGCGCGCGCCGAGCGGCGCGCCGACTCCAGCATCCAGCATGGCCCTGCTCCAGATCTCCGAACCCGGTCAGTCCCCCGATCCCCACCGACACCGCGTCGCCATCGGCATCGACCTCGGCACCACGCATTCGCTGGTCGCCGTGGTGCGCAGCGGTGTCGCCGAATGCCTTGCCGACGAGCAGGGGCGCGTGCTGCTGCCGTCGGCAGTGCGCTACCGTGCCGGCGCGCAGCCGGTGATCGGCTGGGAGGCGCTGGCCGACAAGACCGCCGATCCCTACAACACCATCGTGTCGGTCAAGCGCCTGATGGGGCGCGAACTGGCCGACCTCGAAGCCGCCCAGCGCCAGGCCTACGACTACGAGGACCGGCCCGGCATGGTCGCCCTGAACACGGCGGCCGGCCTGCGGACCCCCGTCGAGGTGTCGGCGCAGATCCTGCGCGAACTGGCGGAGCGCGCGCGGCGCGCGCTGGGCGTGGATCCGGTCGGCGCGGTCATCACGGTGCCGGCATACTTCGACGACGCGCAGCGCCAGGCCACGAAGGACGCGGCACGCCTGGCCGGGCTGCAGGTGCTGCGCCTGATCAACGAGCCGACCGCGGCCGCGCTGGCCTACGGACTCGACCGCAACGCCTCCGGCGTGTGGGCCGTATACGACCTCGGCGGCGGCACCTTCGACGTGTCGGTGCTGCGCCTGAGCCGCGGCGTGTTCGAGGTCATGGCCACCGGCGGCGACACCGCGCTGGGCGGCGACGACTACGACCGCCGGGTGGCCGCCGAGCTGGCGCGCCGTGGCGGACTCGGCGAGCTCGACGCCGTGGCGCAGGCGCAGCTGCAGCGTGCCGCGCGCCAGGCCAAGGAGACGCTGAGCGCGCAGGATTCGGTGCGCGTCGACGTGGAACTCGGCTCCGCCGGCAGGCTCGACACCGAGTTCACGCGCGAGGACCTGGCGGCCTGCGCCGGCGAACTCACGGCGCGCACCGTGCAGCTGCTGCGGCAGGTGATCGATGACGCCGGGGTCGCCGCGCGCGACATGTCCGGCATCGTGCTGGTGGGCGGCTCCACGCGCATGCCGGTGGTGCGCGACGCGGTGCGCGACTTCTTCGGGCGCGAGCCCATCACCGACCTCGACCCCGACCAGGTCGTGGCCATCGGCGCGGCGCGCCAGGCGCACGCGCTGGCCGGCAACGGCGGCGACGACGACACGCTGCTGCTCGATGTCATCGCGCTGTCGCTGGGACTCGAGACCATGGGCGGGCTGGTCGAGCGCATCATCCCGCGCAACAGCACCATCCCGACCGCTCGCGCGCAGGAATTCACCACCTTCAAGGACGGGCAGACGGCGATGTCCATCCACGTCGTGCAGGGCGAGCGCGAGCTGGTGTCGGACTGCCGTTCGCTGGCGCGCTTCGAGCTGCGTGCAATCCCGCCGATGCCGGCCGGCGCGGCGCGCGTGCTGGTCACCTTCCAGGTCGATGCCGACGGCCTGCTCGAGGTCAGCGCGCGCGAGGCCAGCAGCGGCGTGCAGGCCCATGTCGAGGTGCGCCCCAGCTACGGGCTGGACGACCAGCAGATCGCCGACATGCTGCGCGCGGCCTTCAGCAGCGCCGACGCCGACGCCAGCGCGCGCACGCTGCGCGAGCAGCAGGTGGAGGCCGAGCGCCTGCTCGACGCCACGCGCGCCGCGATGCAGGCCGACTCCGACCTGCTTACGGCGCCCGAGCGCGACGCCATCCACGCCGCGATGGCCGAACTGGCGCAGGCGGCGCGCGGCGACGACCATCTGCGCATCCGTGACGCCGCGGAGCGGCTGGCGCGGATCACCGAACCCTTCGCTGCGCAGCGCATGAACCGCAGCATCCAGACCGCGTTGACCGGACGCAGCATCGACAGCCTGGCCCGCGAGCGCGGTTCTGACGGAGAATGAAGACATGCCCGTGATCACCGTGCTGCCGCACCAGGAGTACTGCCCGCAGGGCGCGAGCTTCGAGGCCGAACGCGGCACCTCGGTCTGCGAGGCGCTGCTCGAGCATGGAGTGGCCATCGAGCATGCCTGCGAGATGGCATGCGCCTGCACCACCTGCCATGTGGTCGTGCGCAAGGGCTACGACTCGCTGGGCGAGCCTGACGAGAGCGAGGAGGACCTGCTCGACCGCGCCTGGGGCCTGGAGCCCACGTCGCGCCTGTCGTGCCAGGCCATCGTCGGCGACCAGGACGTGACCATCGAGATCCCGCGCTACTCGATCAACCACGCGAAGGAGTGATGAAATGGACGTACCGACCATCGACCAGGCCTATGCCCAGCTGCAGTCGCAGGACCAGACCATCGCGCAGGAGCTGCAGAACCTGGCCGGCAAGCTGCAGACCGCCGCTCAGGGCGGCAACTCCGACGCGCGCGAGTGGCAGCTGGACCTGCGCGAGCTGGCGCTGGCGGTGCAGGCGCAGCAGCAGCAGATGAACGCGCTGCTGCAGGCCATCCACGGCATGTGGCAGGCCGAGCACGATCGCCTGCAGGGCGGCGCGGTGCAGCCGGTGCAGCAGCAGCCCGCGTATGCGCCGGGCGGTTACCCGCAGCAGCAGTCCGGCGGCTACCCACAGCAGCAGTCCGGGGGCTTCGGCTCGATGCTGCACGGCCTGCTCGGCTCCGGCTTCGGCCAGGCCGTGGCGATGGGAGCCGGGATCGGCCTCGGCGAGGACCTGATCAACCAGATCTTCTAGGAGCCTGGGCCCGGCGCATCCCTCGGCTTGCCCGGGGTTCCGGGCGGCTTCAGGCCAGCCCGTCGAAGGGCAGGAAGTCGACCGGCTCGCCGGCCGCGACCTCCCCCTGGTCGTGGTGCAGCACCACCAGTCCGTCGGCCTGGCTCATCGAGTGCAGCACCCCCGAGCCCTGGTTGCCGGTGCTCACCGCCAGCCAGGTGCCGTCGGGCCCCCGGCGCAGGCTGGCGCGCTGGAACTCGCTGCGCCCGGGGCGCTTGCGAAACGCCTGCGCCGCGGCCACGCGCAGCAGCGGCTGCTGCTGCTCGCCGGCGCCCATCAGGCGCAGCAGCAGCTCGCGCAGCAGCACGTAGAAGCCCACCATCACCGCCACCGGGTTGCCCGGCAGCCCGATCAGCGGCGTGCGCCGGCCGTCGGCGCAGCGCAGTTCGCCGCAGGCCAGCGGGCGCCCGGGGCGCATCGCCACCTGCCAGAACGCCACGTCGCCCAGGCGCCCCAGCGTGCGCCCGAGATGATCGGCGTCGCCGACTCCGACCCCGCCCGAGCTGATGACCACGTCGGCCTGCTCGCAGCCGCGCAGCAGCGCGGCCTCCAGCTGGCGCGGGTCGTCGGCCACCAGCCCGAGGTCGATGGGCTCGCACCCCAGCCGCGCCAGCATCGCCCACAGCGTGTGGCGGTTGCTGTCGTAGATGCAGCCTGCGTCGAGCGGCTGCCCCAGCGAGCGCAGCTCGTCCCCGCTCGACAGGAAGGCCACCTTGAGGCGCCGCAACACCGTCAGCTCTCCCACCCCCAGCGAAGCCGCCAGCCCGAGATCGGCTGCGCGCAGCACCCTGCCGGCGTGCAGCGCCGGGCGCGCCGCGGCGAGGTCCTCGCCGCGCCGGCGCACGTTGGCCCCGGCGCGCACCGTGCCGGGCGCGATCTCGACCACGCCGTCGGCGGCGCGGCAGGACTCCTGCGGCACCACGGTGTCGCAGTCCGCCGGCAGGACCGCGCCGGTCATGATGCGCACGCAGCAACCCGGCGCCAGCTCGCCCTCGAAGGCGTGGCCGGCCAGCCCGCTGCCGGCCACGCGCAGGCGCGTGGGCGCCTGCGCCCGCAGCTCGGCCGCGCGCAGCGCGTAGCCGTCCATCGCGGCGTTGTCGTGGGCCGGCACGTCGAAGGGCGCGACGAGGTCGGCGCCGAGCACGCGCTGCAGCGCCTCGTGCAGGGGCACCGTTTGCGCCCGCAGCGCAGGCGCGGGCAACACGCGCAGCAGCTCGCGCGCGCGCTCCACGCTGATCGGGGATTCGGCGGCGCTGGCGCCGTGGGGGGGCAAGGCAGGCATGGACGGGGGCGGCGGCGCCTCAGGCGCTCGCATCGGGCAGTGCGCGCAGGGCGTCGAGCTCGCGCGGCAGGTTGATGTTGTCGAAGCAGGCGGGATCGTCGAACTCGACCTGCGCGGATCCGACCTGCCTCAGCCAGGACTCGACGCGGCGGTCCTCGCCCGTCAGGAAAGCCTGCAGCGCCGGCAGCAGATCGCGGTGCAGCAGCGCGAACACCGGCTGCAGGCGCCCGCCGGCGCGCGCCACGGCGGCGCTGCGGCCCTCGGCGAGGGCGGCGGCGCCCAGGCGCTGCGCCAGGTCGGCAGGCAGGAAGGGGCTGTCGCAGGGCGCGCTGAGCAGCCACGGCGTGGCGCAGGCGCGCAGCCCCGCGGCGATGCCGGCCAGCGGGCCGGCGTAGGCCGCGTCGTCAGGGTCGCGCAGCACCGGCGCGCCCAGCGCGGCGTAGGCGTCGAGGTGGCGGTTGGCGCTGATCAGCAGCGCGCCGACCTGCGGGCGCAGGCGCTGCAGCACATGCTGCGCCAGCGGCCGCCCGTGCAGCATCAGCCACCCCTTGTCGACGCCGCCCATGCGCGAGCCGCGCCCGCCGGCCAGCAGCAGCCCGGTGATCTGTTCGCGCGGGATCGAGGGTGCCGCCTGCGCGTGCCGCCGGGATTCGCCCATGCCGCGCCTGCTCCCCGGGCCTGCCGTGACGGCCGCCTCAGCCGCCGATGTAGGACATCTCGACGCGGCGCGCGGACGGCGCGCCGGTGTCGGGGTCGGCACTGCCGCGCAGTTCCGAGTAGCGGTCGCTGCGCGCGCTCCACACCTGCGCGATGGCGCCGCGCAGCGCCTCGTCGTCGACGGCCTTCAGGCCCAGGCGCTCGTCGCCGCGCAGCAGCGCGCGCAGGTCATGGCCGTGCGTGGCGAACAGGCACAGGTACAGCTTGCCTTCCATCGACAGCCGCGCGCGGTTGCAGTCGCGGCAGAAGGCGCGCGTCACGCTGGAGATCAGGCCGATCTCCAGGCTGCCGTCGTCCAGCAGCCAGCGCTCGGCGGTCTCCCCCGGCGCGCTCGCATCGAGCGCGTGCATCGCATGGCGGGCGCCGATGCGCTCGAGCAGTTCGGCGGCCGGCAGCACCTGGTCCATGCGCCAGCCGTTGGTGGTGCCGACGTCCATGAACTCGATGAAGCGCAGCACCACCCCGCTGCCGCGGAAATGCTCGATCATCGGCAGCACCTGGTGGTCGTTGACGCCGCGCTGCACCACCATGTTGACCTTCACCGGGCTCAGCCCGGCGCGCTGCGCGGCGGCGATTCCGCCGAGCACCGTGGCCACCGGGAAGTCGACGTCGTTCATGCGCCGGAACACCGCGTCGTCGATGGCGTCCAGGCTCACCGTGACGCGGTGCAGCCCGGCGTCGCGCAGCAGCTGCGCCTTGCGCGCCAGCGCGGACGCGTTGGTGGTCATGGTCAGCTCGACCGGCTCGCCGTCGGCGCCGCGCAGGCGCGCCAGCATGCCCACCAGGCTTTCCAGCCCGCGGCGCAGCAGCGGTTCGCCGCCGGTGATGCGCAGCTTGCGCACCCCCAGCTCGACGAAGGCGCGCGCCACCCGCTCGATCTCCTCGAAGCGCAGCAGTTCATCATGGCGCACGAACTCGTAGCCGGTGTCGAAGATCTCCTTCGGCATGCAGTAGGTGCAGCGGAAGTTGCAGCGGTCGGTGACCGAGATCCGCAGGTCGTGCAGCGGCCGCCCGAGTCGGTCGCTGACCAGGCTGCCGGCGGGAGGCGCCACCGCGGGCACTTGCGGCACGCTGTTGGCGTAGCGGTGGTCGACCAGTGGGATGGTTCTCTCGGACATGGCGCCATTATCGACAAATCCACCGCGCCACGCCGCGACGAGCGCAGCGACGCGCCGCGGCGCATTGTTGCGTCGGGTCGGCGCGCGTAGCATCGGGTGCTCGCCCCGCCGCCTCCCGCGCCGTCCGCGCGGGCCCCGGTGCGCGGGCGCCAACGACAACTCCCGTTCCATCGAACCACATCCCATGGCCTACACGATCGATCTCTCCGGGCGCGTCGCGCTCGTCACCGGCGCCTCCAGCGGGCTGGGCTGGCAGTTCGCGCGCGCGCTGGCGGGCGCCGGCGCCGCGGTGGTGCTGGCAAGCCGGCGCGCCGAGCGCCTGAAGGAGCTGCGCGCGTGCATCGAGGGCGCCGGCGGCGACGCCCACGTCGTCGCGCTCGACGTCGACGACCCGGCGAGCATCCGCAGTGCCGTCGCGCACGCCGAGACCGAAGTCGGCAATATCGACATCCTGGTCAACAACGCCGGCGTCTCGGTGGCCTCGAAACTGCTCGACGTGCGCCCCGAGGACTTCGACCTCATGTTCGACACCAACGTGCGCGGCGCCTTCTTCGTCGCGCAGGAGGTGGCGCGGCGCATGATCGCGCGTTCGCGCGGGGCCGCCCCGGGCACCTGGGCGGGCGGGCGCATCATCAACATCGCCTCGATGGCCGGGCTGCGCGTGATCCCGCAGATCGGCGTGTACGCGATGAGCAAGGCCGCGGCGGTGCACATGACCCGCGCCATGGCGCTGGAGTGGGGACGCCACGGCATCAACGTCAACGCCATCTGCCCCGGCTACATCGACACCGAGATGAACCACGAGCACTGGGACACCGAGGCCGGGCGCAAGCTGGTCGAGATGCTGCCGCGCAAGCGCGTCGGCCGTCCCGAGGACCTGGACCCCGTGCTGCTGATGCTGGCCAGCGGCCAGAGCCACTTCGTCAACGGCGCGGTGATCGCCGCCGACGACGGCTTCGGCGTCTGAGGGGGGCGCGATGCAGTTCGAGCTTCCCGGGCAGCGCCGCCTCGTGTTCGACACCGTCGTGCCGATGCGCTGGGGCGACATGGACGCGATGGGCCATGTCAACAACACGCTGTATTTCCGCTACATGGAAATCGCCCGCATGGACTGGATGGAAGGCCTGCTGGCGCGCGTGGCCGGCGGCGCCGACGCGCCGCCCGCGGGCCAGGGGCCCGTGGTCGTCAACGCCTTCTGCAACTTCCTGCGCGAGCTGCGCTACCCGGGCGCGGTGCGGGTGCGTCTGTACGCGGCCAACCCGGGGCGCAGCAGCTTCGACACTTTCTACGAACTGCTGCGCGACGACGAAGCCGACACGGTGTATGCCGAGGGCGGGGCCAAGGTGGTGTGGATCGACCACGCGCTGCGCCGCAGCGTCGAGCTGCCCAACGCGCTGCGGCGCATCGTCGACGGCGCCTGATCCGCCATCCCGGGGACGCGCCCTTGCGGCGTGTGCGCCGGGTATCCCGGACTGGCAGCTGGCAGCTGGCTGCTAGCGCGTCCAGCCGGCGCGCCACGCCGCCCACAACAGGCGCAGCGGGGGCAGGCTGATGCGCTGCTGCATCAGCGCGTAGTCGGCGCCTTCGATCTCGTCGAGCAAGGCGTGCCCCATGCGCCCGAGCGCGCCCGGTACGCGTCCGGCGCGACCCATGCCCTGCGGGCGCAGCGCGTCGGCCGCGCGCAGGCGCTGGCGAGCGTGGCCCGCGGCCTCGCGCAGCGCGGCGCGCAGCGCCGGCGTGTCGCGCAGCGCGGTGAGATCGTGCTCGTCGAGCCCGTGGGCGCGCAGCAGCGAGCGCGGCAGGCGCACCACGTCCTCGCGCGCGTCGCGGCCGACGTCTCGCAGCAGCATCACCAGTTCCAGCGCGGCTGCGAGCTCGGCCGCGTAGTGCTGCCCGGTCTGCTCGAGGCAGCCTGCCAGGCGCATCGCCACGCGCGCCACGCTGCCGCTGCCGCGCAGCAGCTCGGCATGCAGCGCGTCCCAGTCGTCGCGCGACGCCGGGGCGGCGGGCTGCACGGTGTCCAGCGCCTGGCGCAGCAGCTGCGACGCGCCCGGCGCTTCCCGCAGCGCCGGTTGCAGCTCGCGCAGCAGCGGGTGCTCGGCGGCGGCCTCGTCGACCGCCTGCAGCTGCGCCTGCCACCACCCCAGCTTGGCCGCGGCGACGATCGGATCGGACACCGAACCGGGGATCGTGCGCACCGCGCGCCACCACGACTGCAACAGCAGCAGGCGCCGCCGCGGCGCCGGGCGCAGGGGCAGCGTGGCGTAGAACCACGCGCTGCCGCGCGGGGCGAGGTCTTGCTGCAAGGGGTCGGTAGGGGGCATGGACGGCAGGACTCGGGGCGGCGCCGCACGGGTGTCGCAGGCGCGGCGGCGTCAAAGGATAGAATGCTTTTTTCGCCGGCGTTCGCAGCACCGCTGCCGCGAACCTTTGCAGCATCGCGCAGCGCTGCGTCGCGCGCCACGACCGCGAGGGTGGCGAAATTGGTAGACGCACCAGGTTTAGGTCCTGACGCCCTCACAGGCGTGGGGGTTCGAGTCCCCCCCCTCGCACCACGACGCCGCCGGC
>JAJYTY010000306.1 GCA_021792835.1 Pseudomonadota bacterium | reverse complement strand
AACATCTCCTCGACCCAGGTGAAGGTTTCCTTCGAGTCACCGCGTCCGAAGGCCAGCGCTCCGGCCTGCGCGCCAGCCACGACGCAGCGCGCCGTGTTGTTCACGTAGGCTCCGTTGTACACCGCCGGCGTGACGCGGTACGCCTTGTGCAGGATGCAGCCGTTGTACTCGCCCAACGCGCCCGTGTAGATCGGGTTGTCCGACACCTCGCCGCCGGTTGCCGCGGCCTTCTCGATGTCGAGCCACTGACCCGTGGAGGTCGTGGTGCGCATGTCGGTGACCTGGAATGGGTGCATGAACCCGACATACTTCTCCTCGCCCTCGACCTTGATCGGCCGGATGAGGGGGGAGCTGTCGTAGGCCGCTTCCACCGCGTAGTCGATCAGGTTCAGGTTGAACACGTTCGTCGACGCGAGCGCGCCCTCGTTCGCCACGCCTGACGGCAGGATGATGCGGCTCGGCGTGATCGGGCTATTGTTGCCCGTGTACGCCGTGTTCGTCTGCATCGTGTTGCCGCAGAGGTGGTTGAAGAACGCGGTATCTATCCGGTTCGCCCACCAGTCCTGAAGGCCGAGCCGCCCTTCCTCGCGCAGCTCGAACGGCACGCGCTGCTGAGTCATGCGGCCGCCCACGTTCACAGCGTGACGGAGCTGGTCGATCAGGATCTTGTCGGCGTAGGTGGTGAGCGCCTCTTCCTGGCCTTCGAGGACGCCGTCGCCCTGCACACCGGCTCCCACGAGCTGCATGCGCAGGCCGTAGTTGACGGTATCGCCGGCCGACTTCTCGGCGTCATCAAGCTGCTGGATGACGTTGTTGCCGTCATCGGAGATGAAGTTGCGGAACCAGGTCTGCTGGATCGCCTCGACGAAGAGCTTCTTCTGCCAGAGCTTAACCGCAAGTGGGTCATTGCCTTTATCTTCGCCCGGGTTCGCTACGCCCTGACCGCCTTTCGGCTGCTGCATGTTCCCATGCAGAGGAGACTATCTCATCGCTCGGTAAAGAGCGCCGCGCGCTTCCGGCCGCTTGGCCGTACGGGGCTTCCCCCTAGTCGTTACGCCTTCCCATTACTGGGCTTGGCTCGGTGTTGCCGGGTCTCGGGTTTCACCGAATTCACGCGGTTTGCAAGGTGATGCTTTGTGGGGACACGTCCCACCGTTCAATGCTTTGCCATGGTTGCAGTTCATGCACAGGACCTGAAAGCCGGGCGGGTAATCGTTATCGCGGAGCCACTTGAAGATGCCAGAGCCGCGATTCCCGATCTCCTTCCTGTGCGTGCCGCCGTTATTGTGAATGTGATCGAGCGTCAAAAACTTCGGCTCTGATTCACCACAACACGCGCACCGGTATCCACCGTACTGCATGATCGCTTTGTGTCGTAGCAAGCGCCAGTATTCCCGGCCTCGCTCTCTCTGCCTGTCGACCCACTCCGCGTCTGCGCGTTGCTGCTGCGTCCGCTGAATCGCAGTGGGTGACTTTCGGTAGCGCCGCTGAGCCTCTTTCATGTAGCTCCGATGGCACGGGCCGCAGACGCGCCAGCCTCGTGTGTGATCGAACGGTTTACCGCAGAGTCGACACGGAGTGATCATCTACCGTGTCTTTTACCGCATCACCTTGGGGCTGTCAATCAACCCCAAAGTTCGTTTGCATGAGGGTTGCCTCGTTCGGTTGAAACGCATGTTTGCCTCGTACGCTGAGGCAGCGATGCGCCCGTTTTGCGGCGGCGACCCGTTGGCCTTTTGACGGCGGCCAGCCGAAGCGCCCTTGACGGTGGCGACCCGTCCACCGATGCGCTGGTGGCCCGCGTGCGCCCGATACGGCGGCGACCCTTCGATAAACGCCCCGAGTCTACTGCCCGGGCCGCGCGGTCAATTGTCGCAGTTCGACATTACCGTCGCGCCGCCTTGGCGAATTTCGCCCACGCCTTGTTGAACTCGGCGGGGTCTGAAATCGCCGCCATCATCTCGGGAGTCATCTCGGACGGTGGCGTCGAGCCCCCTGCCCCGCTCACGGTCTGCTGCTTGAGGCCGCGCTGGATCGTCTCAGCGGCAGTCGCGGCGGTCGGCGCCGCCGATGCTGGAGCTGGGGCTGGAGCCGGAGCAGGCGCCGCGGGAGGCGCAGGTGCGGGAGCTGCGGCGGCATAACCCATATTCCTCGCCATCTGATACAGCCCTTCGGCCGGGTCGCGCCCTTCGCGCACGAGCTGAGCCAGCAACTGCGCGGCCTCGGTGCGCAGGACCTGCGCGCGCACGGCGGGGTCGGGATAGAACGCCGAGAGGCGCTTGTCCTCCATCTGCAGGGCGTATGCGGCAGCCTGGTCGTAATCCGGCGTCTTGGCGCGGTACGCCTGCTCGGCCGCTGCGACCGTCTGCGTAAGTGTGGCGTATTGCGTCTGCGCCTGGCGCTCCCGTTCCTGCTGCGCGCGCCATTCGGCCATCTGTTGCACTTGGGTCTGCAACTGCTGGTTCTGGAAGGACAGATAGCCGACCGGGTCCTGCTCGGGGTCTGGCGGCTGAGGTGCCTGCGCTTGCTGGATCGCGCGCTGGAACTGCTCGAGCTGCTCACGAAGCTGCTGGCGCTCGGCCTCGATCTCGGCGCGCTTGCGGCGCTCCTCGTGCAGCGCGGCGAGCGGCACCTGCGGGCTCTCCGCCGCGGGCTGGGGCGCAGCCGGGGGCGCAGCCGGGCTAGGCGCAGGCGCTGCGGCGGCAGCGGGCGGCGTGGCCGGAACCGCCTCGGGCTCAGGTGCTGGCGTCGGCTCCGGGGCGCTCAGCGACGGATCGACTTCTGTCCCGCGGGAGGTGAAAAACTTCGACTCGGCGTCGTTCAGTGCGGCAGCGGTTTCGTTCAGGGCCATAGGAGTGCCTTTTTAGTTGAGGTCGCGCCGGACCGAGAGCAGTCCGACGAGGCTGAGGGTGAGATTGGACTGCGTG
>JAJYTY010000063.1 GCA_021792835.1 Pseudomonadota bacterium | reverse complement strand
ACAAGGGCTACGACACGCGCGGCTTCGTCAAGGCGTGCCGCACGATGAACGTCACTCCGCACGTCGCGCAGAACACCAAGCGCACCGGAGGCAGCGCGATCGATGGCCGCACGACGCGACATGCCGGATACACGGTCAGCCAGCGCAAGCGCAAGCGGATCGAGCAGTGCTTCGGCTGGGGCAAAACGATCGGCCCCATCCGCCAAGTCATGGTGCAGGGCCTGGAGAAGGTCGACCAGCTGTTGACCCTGACGATGGCGGCCTACAACCTCACGCGGTTGCGCTCCTTGGCCGCATTGCGTCCGCAGGCGGCGTGACGAGGGTGAAAACCATGGAAGTCGCCCTCCCCACCACCCACAAAGGCCCGATCAGACTCGGAGCGCGGGACCTTGCACAAAAACTGGGCACTCGATGAGCGTCGACATGCGATTCCAGCAGCGGGACTTCGTCCGTTCGTCAGGTACTTCAACAGCCTGCTAATGCCAGAGCTGCGGCGAGAGGCAGCAAAGTGCGGAGGCGTATCGGCGTCTTGGAAGTGACTTTCATCGAAGGCTCCTTCGCGAGTGGTAAGGGGGAGATTGCTTGCGTATGGCCCCCTCGAACAGGGGGGGGGCGGAGGAGCATTATATATGGGAAATATTCACATGCACAATGTTTGGATCGACCAAGCCTCTGCTCGGCAAGGAAGGATTGACCACGGCTGGGCCAGTGCAACTCAGCCGACTGCGCCGGGAGGGGGCGCGGTGGCGCTCGGTTTTCGGTTGCCCCTGCCAGCCGGCTTCAGGCACTGGGCATTGCTTGGCACGCGAGGGTTTCCGCATTCAGCGACGCCGGTTGGGTGCAGTCCTACGGCTCGCGCTGCGTGAAGCCACCCATCTTGTTTGGCGACATCCGGCGTCCAAAGGCCATGACCGTGGAGTGTATTACCTACGCCCAATCCCTGACGACGAAGCCGGTGAAGGGAATGCTGACCGGCCCCGTGACGATGCTGAACTGGTCTTTCGTGCGTGACGACCAGCCGCGCTCGATGTCTTGCAGGCAGCTTGCACTGGCGCTGCGCGAAGAGGTGCTGGACCTGGAGCGAGCCGGTGTGCGCGTGATCCAAATCGACGAGGCTGCGCTGCGCGAGGGTCTGCCGCTGCGCAAGTCGCAGTGGAAGGACTACCTGGGCTGGGCCATCGAATCGTTCCGCATCGCGGCCAACGGCGTGCAGGACGAGACCCAGATCCACACCCACATGTGCTATTCGGAGTTCAACGAAATCATCGCCTCGATCGCCGAGATGGACGCGGACGTGGTGACAATCGAAAGCAGTCGTTCGAACATGGAACTACTCGACGCCTTCGAGGACTTCCACTACCCGAATGGAATCGGCCCGGGAGTCTATGACATTCATTCGCCAAACACTCCGACGCACCAGCAGATCGTCCAGCTGATGCGCAGGGCCGCCGCACGCGTGCCGGCCGCGCAGTTATGGGTGAATCCGGACTGCGGTCTCAAGACGCGACAGTGGGAAGAGGTCATTCCGGCGCTAGCCAACATGGTCGCCGCCGCCAGGACCCTGCGCGGGGCTTGGCGGGAATCCGCGCGAAACCGTCGCTGACCCGGCGGGCGGGCACTGATCTTCGCGGACTTCGACGAACAGCCCCTGCTCCTCGCGCGCGAAGTGGTGCTCAAGCACATGGCGCAGCACGTGGTGGGCGTCGAGCAGGCGCAGCCGGGTTTCCGCGTCGCCCACGTACGCCGGATGTCCGTTCACCCGTTCGGCAGCGTCAAGCAGCAGTGTGGCGATGTGATGGTGCTCGGCGATGTAGACGCGTGCGGGCCAGCGCGCGTCGGGCGGCAGATGGGGCAACAGATCGCGCTCCTCGCGGCCTGCATGGTCGAGCAGTTGCTCGCGGAGCAGGAGGTGTCCGGCCTGGGCGACATCGAGCGAGCCATCGACGAGCGCCACGAGGATTCGCCGCAGAGTATCGAGAAGCGGCGCATGCTCATGCTGTAGCACCGCCGCAGGGAGGTATGGGGGCATGTTCGAGCCTCGCGTCGCAACTGCGCGCCGGCGCTCTGAAGCGGTCCGTTGGTCACAGCGCTTGTTGAAGAGAGATAGGCACCCGCCAAGTGGCACGACGCAGCAATCGGGTGCTTCCCTATCTGCATTCATTGCCCCACGGGCGTGCTGGGAATCGCATGTTCACTTCGGGGCATGACACCGGCGTGCCACCCGCTGCGGCCAGCACGCACCGCGGCTGCGAATGCGCCGGCCATCTCGACCGGATCGCGGGCGCGCGATACCGCAGAGCACAGCAACACCGCGTCGTAACCGAGCTCCATCGCATACGCGGCGTGCGAAGGCGCGCCGATGCCGGCATCGACAATCAGGACGGCCTGGGGCAGGCTGCGCCGCAAGTACTGAAGCGCAAAGGGATTTAGCAGACCTTGGCCCGATCCAATCGGTGCGCCCCAGGGCATTAGCACCGCGCAGCCGACGTCCAGGAGGCGTTTGCAGCTGACGACGTCGTCTGTGCAGTAAGGCCAGACGACGAAGCCCTCGCGCACCAGGGTCCGGGCGGCCTCGACAAGCTCGACGGGATCAGGCTGCAATGAGCCGCGGTCACCGACTACCTCGAGCTTGATCCATTGTGTGTCGAAGAGTTCGCGCGCCATCATCGCCGCGTTGATGGCACTTCGCGCATCGAAGCAACCTGCCGTATTGGGTAGCAGGCGGCCTCCGATGGCTCGAATGGTTTCGCGCAGGCTCGGAACGAAGGCGGCTGCTTCGTGGCCCTCCTGGATGCGCCGGATGCCCACAGTGACGACCTCGGCCCCACTCTCCAAGATCGAATCGCGCATGATGTTCGCCGATGCAAAGCTTGCACTGCCAAGCAGCAGTCGGCTGCGCAGCGGCACACCGTCAATCTGCCAGGCATCGAGCTTTTCGGGGGGATGGGCCATGGGCTCTTGATCCTTCCAAAAGGAGTTCTGCACGATCGGGCGCTAGGTGCCCGTGAAATTGAAGCGCAGCTGCGGGCGCCGACCGTCAAGCAAGGAGGCCAGCGCCGCAGCCGAGCCGCAGGCCAGCGTCCAGCCCAGACTGCCGTGTCCGGTGTTGAGATACAGATTGTGCAAAGGGCTCCGGCCGATCAACGGTACGTTTCCCGGCGTCATCGGGCGCAATCCGGTCCAGTGAATTGCTTTCGAGGTGTCAGCTGCTCCGGGGAACATCGCAGCGACGTGATCGACCATGGATCCACAGCGACGATCGTCGAGTTCGCGTGTCCACCCTCCGATCTCTGCTGTGCCGGCCACCCGAAGCTGGTCGCCGAGTCGGGAGAACACTAGCCTCTGGCGCTCATCGGTGAGCGAAACCTGCCAAGCCGCAGCCGCGTCGGCAACGGGCAATGTGACCGAATATCCCTTGACGGGATGGATGGGCAGGGCGAGTCCTGCGCTGCGGGCCAGGGGCGCGCTCCAGCAGCCGCATGCGAGCACGTAGGCATCCGCCGTGATGCGCTCAAAGCGGCCGTCGACAGCCATTGATTCAACATGCGCGATCCTGTCGCCGGATCGGCGCAGCGCAGTCGCCGTCTGGCCAAACCTGAATTGCACTCCCTCGCGAATGCAATGCGCGGCCAGTTCGCAGGTGAAGGCGTGGGCATCGCCCGATTCATCGTTAGCTGTGTACGTCGCGCCAGCCAGTTTCGGTCGCATCGCGCGTAGAGCTGGCTCGATCGAAAGTGCCTCCTCGATGTCGACGAGGCGCCGTTCACAGCCGAGCTCTCGCATGCGTTGGGTTGATTGTGCGGCGGCATGCAGTGTCCGAGCATTCGTGTACAGGTGCAGGATGCCGCGGCGCTGAGCGTGGTAGCTCAGCGATCGACGTTCTCGAAGTGCCCGAAGCATTTCGCGACTGTACAGACCGAGTAGCAGGATATCGCGCATATTGCGCTCCGTGCGCCACGGCATGCATTCGAAAAGGAAACGAAGGCACCAAGCCCATTGCTTGGGGTCGGCGCGAAGCCGCAGCCGCAGCGGCGAGCCGTCGCGCCCCAGCCATGCCAGCAATTGGCGCGGGACTCCGGGATTGGCCCATGGCTCAGCGCCACTGACTGATATCTGCCCGCCGTTGGCGCGGCTGGTCTGCGATGCAACTTGTAGCTTCCTCTCGACGACGGTGACCTCGTGCCCCTGTTCGCGCAGGAAAAATGCCGACGCGACACCGACGACACCGGCGCCGAGAACAACGATTTTCATGATGATCCGTTATGGCTGGCAATGCCGCCCGCGCCGGTCACCGCAGCATCACGCGGTGTGGTTTGTGCGATCCAAAGGCTTCCATTGGAGGACGAGGCGGGGACATTGTGCTTGACGGCTATCAACATTCTTGAGAACGCGAAATACTGCAATGCATTCGCGCGGGTGTCCCGGGGGGCTATGTGAAAAGCGGTGCCCGCGCCACAATGAGTGAACTTCCGCCGATTCGGCTTGGTGGAGGACGTATAGGGCGCGTCCCACTCGGATGCAAGCAATTGCGACTTCACAGCCAAGAGGTGTGCCGTCAATGGGGCGCTGACTCTGACCGGCGGGGTCAACGAGGGCTTCAACTACGCCACCCAGTTCACCGGCAACTCCAGCACCGTAGAACTCGGCGCGTCGGGCAGCCCGAGCCAGATGTTCAGCTACTCGGTGGTCCACCACTACACCGGCACCGGCTCGTACTTCGCCGGAACCACTCTCAGCAAGTTGCAGCTGCCATCAGTCCGCGGCAGCGCGTCCACGCGTGAAGCCGGCTTGGGGCGCGCGCATCGGGTGCGGTGTGGTGGCGCCGCACAAATTGCGGCCATTCGGCCATACCATGTGACATGGCATCTACCGATTCGAGCGCAGGGCGTACCCAGTGGCGTGGCTGCCGTGCCGTCGGGGCGTGCCGGAATGCGAGCGAATTCCATCGAGCCCGTCGAGCAAGGCTGCACGCGAGCCGCCGGCCGGTGCGCACCAACCCGACCTAGCACGCGGACCATGTCCTCACGCCGTTGGACCCTGACCACCAAGATATCGCTGATCGCAGCGGTATTTCTGCTGCTGTCGCTGATGTCAGTGGGGACCAGTCTGTGGATCTCCTGGAAGCTTGAAGGGGGCGCCGGTGCCGTCAACGTCGCCGGGGAGCTGCGCATGATGACTTACCGGCTCGCAGTCAGCGCCGCGCAGCCCGGGCGGCCGCTGGTGGCCGCCGAGGTGGCGCGCATGCAGCGAGCGATAGACGTGTTACGCGCCGGCGACGCTGCACGCCCGCTGGCGGTGCCGTGGGATTCCCGCATCCGCGGGCGCTTCGACACGGTGGTGGACAACTGGCAGCGACTCAAGCCGCGCTGGCTGGCGGGATCGTCGCGATCGCCCGTCGCGCGCGCCGAGCTCGACCGGTTTGTCGGACGGATCAACGCATTGGTTCGATCCATTGAGGATCGTCTAGATTTTTGGACCTCGCTGCTGCACACTGCAGAGATGGCCGTCGGCGGCGTCGTGCTGGTGGCGTTCATGACCATCTTCTTCGTCACCTACCTGCATGTGCTTGAGCCGGTAGGCAGGCTGGCGCGGGGTGTCGAGTCGATCGCCACGGGCGACTTCGCGACGCGCGTGGAGGTGTCTTCCACCGACGAGCTGGGCGACCTGGCGCGAGGTTTCAACCGCATGGCAGCGCAGTTGCAGGCGGTGTACGCCGACCTTGAGCAGCGCGTGCGGGACAAGACCGCCGCGCTGGAGACCGAACAACAGCGCCTGCTGGCGCTGTATGAGATCAGCGACCTAGTGTCGCGCGCGGCCGGCCTCGACGAGCTCTCCAACGGCTTCACCCAGGCCATCCAACGCATCGCCCACGCCGACGCCGCGCTGCTGCGCTGGACCGACGACACCGCGGAGCGCTACGTGCTGCTGGCAGCCGAAGGCCTGCCGCGGTCGATCGTCGACGAGGAGCATTGCCTGATGTCGGGTTCCTGCTACTGCGGCCGCGGCGACGCGAGCGCGCAAACCCAGGTCGTGCATTTCGCCCGCGGCCGGGCGCAGGACCGCGCGGCCTGCGTGCGCGCCGGCTTCTCCAGCCTGGTCAGCGTGCCGGTGCGCGCACAGCAGCGCCTGCTCGGTGAGCTCAACCTCCTGTATCGCGATGCCGCGTGTGCCGACCCCGGACAGCATGCGCTGCTCGACGCCCTGGCCGGGCACCTGGCGGCAGCGATGGAGAACCTGCATGGCGCTGCGCTGGAGCGCGAGGCCATGCTGTCGCGCGAGCGTGGCCTGCTGGCGCGCGAGCTGCACGACTCGATCGCGCAGTCGCTGGCCTACATGAGGATCCAGCTGCAGCTGCTGCGCGCGGCGCTTGCCGACGCCGACACCGTGCGCAGCGACAAAGCGCTGGAGGACCTCGAGCAGGGCGTGCGCGAAAGCCTGGCCGACGTGCGCGAGTTGCTTCTGCACTTTCGCACCCGCACGCACGAGGTGGGCATCGAGTCGGCCCTTCGCGTGACCCTGCACAAGTTCGAGGCGCAGACCGGTGTCGCGACGCAGTTGCACATCGACGCCCACGGTCAGCCGTTGGCCGCCGACGTGCAGATCCAGGTCCTGCACATCCTGCAGGAGGCGCTGTCCAATGTGCGCAAGCATGCGCGGGCGCAGCGCGTGGAGCTGACGGTGCGCAGCGTGCCGCAGTGGAGCTTCGAGGTGCGCGACGACGGGGTCGGCTTCGACGCGCAAGCGTTGCGCGACGAAGGGGCGGACCATGTCGGCCAGCAGATCATGCGCGAGCGTGCTGCCAGCATCGACGCCGCGCTGGACATCGAGTCGTGGCCCGGCCACGGCACGCGTGTGCGCCTGGGTCTGGTGTCGACCCAGCTGCCGCGGCCACCGGCATTGCAGGAAGCCGAACATGGATGAGCCGGAGGTCCGAGTGCTGCTGGTCGACGACCACCGCCTGGTGCGCAGTGGCATCCAGGCGCTGCTCGGCGCCAGCGCCGGAGTGCGCGTGGTCGGCGAGGCGGGCGACGCCGGCGAGGCGCTGCGCCTGGCCGCCGAATTGCGCCCCGACGTCGTGCTGCTGGACATCCACCTGCCCGGGGTCAGTGGTATCGATGCCGTGCAGGGCCTGCGTTCGGTGGCGCCGCAGGCCGCCGTGCTGATGCTCAGCGTCAGTGACGACGCGGCCGACCTCGCGGCGGCGCTGCGCGCGGGGGCGCAGGGCTACCTGCTGAAGACCTGCGATGCCGCGGAGCTGGTCGGCGCCGTGCGGCGCGCGCGGCTGGGCGAGGTGGTGATCGGCAGCGAAATGGCACCCAAGGTGGCGGCGGCCTTCGCCGAGCGCACCCCGGCGCCCGACCCCATCGCCTCGCTGACGGCGCGCGAGCGCCAGATCGGCGCGGCGCTGGCCAGGGGGGCTAGCAACAAGCTGATCGCGCGCGAACTCGACATCGCCGAGACCACGGTCAAGGTGCACGTGCAGAGCATCCTGCGCAAGCTCGGCCTGGGCTCGCGGGTGCAGATCGCCGTGGTGTTCGCCGAGCGGCGCTCGCGCGACGGCCTGCCGGCCGGCGAGGGCTGAGGCCGGCTCGCGCTCAGTTGTTGCGCGGCGGCACCCCGGCGCGCAGCGCGCGCGAGCCGCGGCGCGAACGCCGCGCCCAGTTCCAGATCACCTGCTGGTAGGGGCGCCAGGCGTAGTTCAGCGGGAACACCGTGAAGTGGATCAGCCGCGTGAATGGGATCAGCCCGAAGATTGCGAAGGCCGAGAGGATGTGCAACTGCACCACCAGGGGCATTCCGGCTACCACCCCGGCATGCGGCCGCAGCAGGAAGATCGAGCGCAGGTAGGGCGTCAGCGCTGCGGCGAACCAGGAACTGCCCCAGTTGTCGAAGTAGGCGATGAGCAGTCCGCTGCACAGCTGGAACAGCAGCAGGGCGTAGAGAAGCACGTCCATGCGCGTGGTCACGCTGCGCAGCCTGGCATCGCGCAGGCGGCGCGCGATGAGCATCAGCAGGCCGAACAGCGCGCACAGCGCGAAGGCGAACAGGGTCCATTCCAGGATCAGCAGCCGCCACGGCTGGCCGTTCCACGCCAGCACCTCGGCCGGCACGGCAAAGGCCGCGAGGTGGCCGAGGAAGACGATGAGCAGGCCCCAGTGGAAGGGCTGCGTGCCCCAGAACAGCCGGCGCGTCTCGAGGAACTGCGAGGACAGCGAGGTGACCTGGAATCCCATGCGCCGCCAGCGGTACAGCCAGCCGACGAGCAGCGCGGTGAGGGCGACGTAGGGAAGGGTTGCGAACAGGGCTTGGGGGATGGGCATCTCAGGCTCCCAGCTCGACCGCGCCGCTGCGGTCGTGGATCGGAATGAAGTTCTCGCCGGCGCGTCCTGCGCGGCGCGCGGGCACGCCCGGGTAGTCGGTTTCGAGCAGCAGCAGCAAGGCATGCAGCAGCTGGCGGTAGGGGTTGCGGAAGTGCAGCTCCTCCTGCATCACCAGCTCGCCGCGCGCCTTCAGCGCGTCCAGCCGGGCACGCAGCCGCGGCTCGTCGAAGTCCTCGAGCATGGCGCGCAGCGCCGGGATCAACACCTGTTCCACGAGGTCGCATCGCAATTCCTCGGCCAGCGCCGGAAGCAGCTCCAGCACGTTCGCCAGGTGGTCGGGGAGTTCGTCGCCGCAGTCGTGCGCGGCGGCGCGGTGCTCCTGCTTGAGCCCGGCGAGGAACAGGCCGCGCTTGTAGTCCTCGCCGAAACGGGCGTAGCCGATCTCCAGGCTGCAGATCGCCTGCAGTTCGAAGCTCTTGAGGAACAGTTCCTCGCGCCCGGTCGGCGCCAGCCGCTGCAAGCCGGCGGCGCCGGCCGCGAAGGCCTCGCGCGCCGCGGTCGGCTCCTGCGGCAAGGCTTGCGCGCAGGCCTGCAGCGCCGGCTCGATGTCGGCGCGGGGGTAGCGCAGCAGAGGCGCGAAGCGGGGATAGACGGCGCCTTGCATCACAGCCCCCTTGCCGGTTTCTGGGGCAGGCCGAATCCGGCGCTGCCCTTGCGGTCGTCGGTGGACTCGAGCATCTCGGCGGCTTCCTCGCGGTGCGCCGCGGGGATGACGAAGCGCTCCTCGTTGAGCGCCAGGGTGGTCAGGCGGAAGATGGCGTCGGCCACCTCGGCGTCTACCCCCGCCTCCGCCAGCGCGCGCTCGACCTCGGCAGCCGGCAGATCGCCCACCGTGACCTGGCGCCGGTGCACCTTCACCGCCATCATCTTCTTCAGCACCGCCTCGACGCGCGCCACGTCGCCGGCGGCGAACAGCGAGGCCAGGTACTGCAGCGGCAGCCGCGAGCGTTCGATGCCGCCCCAGAACGACTCGGTCGTGGTGTCGTAGAGCTGGTCGCCGACCTTGCCCATCGTGGGCAGCAGCGGCGGCACGTAGAACAGGTTGGGCAGGGTGCGGAACTCGGCGTGCAGCGGCAGCGCGATCCCCCACTGCTTGACGAACTTGTACACCGGCGACTTCTGCGCCGCCTCCAGCGTCGAGTCGGCGATGCCGTTGGCACGCGCCTGTCGAATGACCTCGGGGTCGAAGGGATCGAGGTAGATGTCGAGGTGGCGGGAGATCAGCTCGCTTTCGTCGCACGAGGCCACGGCCTGGATGCGGTCGGCGTCGTACAGCATCACGCCGAGGTAGCGGATGCGGCCGACGCAGGTGTGGAAGCACGCCGGCGCCATGCCGGCCTCCAGCCTCGGGTAGCACAGCACACACTTCTCCGACTTGCCGGTCGACCAGTTGTAGTAGGTCTTCTTGTACGGGCAAGCGGTCACGCACATGCGCCAGCCGCGGCAGCGCTCCTGGTTGATCAGCACCACGCCGTCCTCGCCGCGCTTGTACAGCGCACCCGACGGGCAGGATGCCACGCAGGTGGGATTCAAGCAGTGGTTGCAGATGCGCGGCAGGTACATGAAGGTCAGCCGCTCGAGCTCGAACATGGCCTCGCGTTCAGCGGGGCTGAGGGCGTCGAGGTTGATGTCCTGGCGCGCGTAGTCCTGCGAGCCGCCGAGGTCGTCGTCCCAGTTCGGGCCGGCCTTCACCTCCAACGGCTCGCCGGTGACCAGCGAGATCGGCCGCGCCGTCGGCTGGTCATCGCCCTGCGGCGCCTCGAACAGCTCGGAGTACTTGTAGGTCCACGGCTCGTAGTAGTCCTCCATCACCGGCATGTCGGGGTTGTAGGTGATGTTCTTCAGGGTGATGACCTTGTTGTGGTTGCTGCGCGGGCGGATGCCGTTGCCGTGCTTCTCCCAGCCGCCCTTGTAGACCTTCTGGTCCTCCCAGCGCGTCGGGTAGCCCGTGCCGGGCTTGGTCTCGACGTTGTTCCACCACATGTACTCGGCGCCCTTGCGGTCGGTCCAGATGTTCTTGCAGGCGACCGAACAGGTGTGGCACCCGATGCACTTGTCGAGGTGGAACACCATTGCGATTTGCGATCTGATATCCATGTACGTGCTCCGCTAAAGGAAACGCCGGGACGCCCCAGGTCTTTCGAGCCCCCGCGGGGGTGGGCTGGGCGCAGCCCGGGCCTGGGGGCGGTCAGAACTCGACCTTGTCCATCCTGCGCACCAGCACATGGGTGTCGCGGTTGACCCCGACCGGGCCCCAGTAGTTCAGGTGGTAGGTGAACTGCGCGTAGCCGCCGACGCACAGGTTGGGCTTCAGGTGCACGCGGGTGATGCTGTTGTTCATGCCGGCGCGGCGGCGCCCGCGCTGCTGCGACTTGGGCACGCTGTAGGTGCGCTCGACCGCGTGGTAGACGATGCACACCCCGGGCGGAATGCGCGCGCTGACCGCCGCGCGCGTGCAGTACACCCCGTGGTCGTTGTAGACCTCGACCCAGTCGTTGTCGCGGATGCCGAGGTCGCCGGCGTCGCGTTCGCTCAGCCAGCAGGGTTCCATGCCGCGCGATAGCGTCAGCATGCGCAGGGTGTCGCCGTAGGTCGAGTGGATGTGCCACTTGCCGTGCGGGGTCAGCACGTTGAGCATCTTCGCCTTGCCGTCGTTCACCGATTGCCGCAGGTCGCCATAGGCCTGCGGGGTCGGCGAAGGCTTGTAGGTCGGAAGGTGCTCGCCGAAGGCGATGTAGCCGTCGTGGTCGAGGTAGAAGTGCTGGCGTCCGGTCAGGGTGCGCCAGGGCACGCCGTGCTCGACGTTGTAGGTGAAGCCGCTGTAGGCGCGACCGTTGTCCATGAGGCCCGACCACACCGGGGTGTTGAGCAGGCGGCGCGGCTGTGCCTTCAGGTCGCGATTGCGCGTGCGCACCGCACGCGCGCCTTCGCCCAACTGCGCCAGCTCCAGGCCGGTCTTGCGCTCGGCGTTGCGGTAGGCGCGCCAGGCCAGCTCCCCGTTGGTCGCCGACGACAGGTGCAGCACCGCCTCGATGGCCTCCACGTCCTCCTTCAGCGAGGGATAGGTCTCGCCGTCGACCTGCTGCAGGTGGTCGCTCTGCTCGAGCAGCGCGTCGTAGAAGTCGGCGCAGTCGTACTGGTTGCCGTGCGCGCCCAGCCCCTTGCTGCGCACGTTCGGCCCGAGGCTGCAGAACTTGGCGTGGATCTTCGTGTAGTCGCGGGTCTCCAGCGCCAGCTTGTGCATCGAGCGCCCGAGTTCGGGCGCGTCCTCGCCGCGGCCCCAGTCGCGCAGCGCCGGCTGCGCGATCTCGTCGGCCGAATCGTGCGACAGCGCGGCCATGACGATGTCGGTGTGCTCGCCCGGCAGATGCTGCTGCGCCAGCGTGCTGACCCTGGAGGCCAGCTCGCGGAAGATCGCCCAGTCCGTCTTCGACTCCCACACCGGCGGGATCGCCGCGCTCAACGGGTGGATGAAGGAATGCATGTCCGTCGAGTTGAGGTCATCCTTCTCGTACCAGGACGCGCTGGGCAGCACGATGTCCGAATACAGCGCCGAGGTGTCCATGCGGAAGTTCAGGTCGACGACTAGGTCCATCTTGCCGCTGGGGGCCTTGTCGTGCCACTTGATCTCCTGCACCTGGCCCTTCGCCGCCTCATCGGCGACGTGGTTGTGGTGGGTTCCCAGGTAGTGGTCGAGGAAGTACTCGTGCCCCTTGGCGCTGGTGCCGATGGCGTTTCCGCGCCAGATGAACCATACCCGCGGCCAGTTGCTCTCGGCGTCGGGGTCGCTGACCGCGTAGCGCAGTTCGCCGCTGGCCAGCCGTGCGGCCACGTGCTGCTTGATCTCCTCGTCGCTCTTCGCTCCGGCGCGGCGTGCCTCGGCCACGACCTCGAAGTTGTGGGCGTCGAACTGCGGGAAGAAGGGCATCCAACCGTTGCGCACCGCCTTCACGATGAAGTCGGCGGTGTGCAGGCCGGTCAGCTCGTTGTCGGGCGAGGCGTTGTAGGCGCGCTGGCGGTCGTCGTAGCGCCACTGGTCGGAGTTCAGGTAATGCCAGATCGGCGCCTGCTGCAGCCGCGCGGTGGACTGCCAGTCGCGCGCCGACATGATGGCCCCCCACGAGTCGCTGGGCGCGAGCTTCTCCTGGCCGACGTAATGGTTCATGCCGCCACCATTGACGCCGACGCAGCCAGTGAGCATCAGCGCCATCATGCCGGCGCGGTAGATCAAGTTGCCGTGGAACCAGTGGTTGATGCCGGCGCCGACGATGATGGTGCACTTGCCGCCGGTGGTCTCGGCGGTGCGCGCCCACTCGCGGGCGAACTGCAGCACGGTGGCGGAGCCGATGCCGGTGAACACCTCCTGCCACGCCGGGGTGTAGGCGGCGCTGGCATCCGCGTAGTCGGCCGGGTACTCGCCTTCGAGGCCGCGTCCGACGCCGTATTGCGCCATGATCAGGTCGTACACCGTGCAGACCGCCACCTGCGCGCCGTCGGCCGTGCGCACATGGCGCACCGGCACGCCGCGCAGTGCTTTGCGCTGCAGGCCGTATTCGGTGAACTCCACCTGCAGCACGGCATCGTGGCGCTCGAACAGGCTGAGCTCGGGATCGTAGGCGCGGTCGTCGAGCGCGTCCTCAAGGCGGGTGTTCCACTTGCCCGGAGTCTTGCCCCAGCGGTGGCCGACGCTGCCCTTCGGGCACACCAGTTCGCCGCTGGCCGCGTCGAAGTTGAGGAACTTCCACTCGCCGTTGTCCTCGCCGGCGTAGCGCGCGACGCGCCCGGCACGCAGCAGCTTGCCGGGGCGCCACGCCTGTCCGTCGGCGTGCAGCTCGACGAGGAAGGGGCTGTCGGTGTAGCGCTTGGCGTAGTCGAGGAAGTAGGGCGTGGCCTTCTGGTGGTGCCACTCCTGCAGGATGACGTGGGTGACGGCCATCCAGAACGCGCCGTCGGCGCCGGCGTGCACCGGGACCCACTGGTCGGCGTACTTCGCGACCATGCTGAAGTCGGGCGAGAACACCACCGTCTTCGTGCCGTTGTAGCGCGACTCCGAGAAGAAGTGCACGTCGGGGGTGCGGGTCATGCCGAGGTTGGCGCCCATCACCGCGGTGAACTTGGAGTTGTACCAATCGGCGCTTTCCGCGACGTCGGTCTGTTCGCCCCACACCTCGGGGAAGGCAGGCGGCAGGTCGCAGTACCAGTCGTAGAAGCTCAGGAGCACGCCGCCCATGAGCTGCAGGAAGCGCGAGCCGGCGGCGAAACTGAGCATCGACATGGCCGGGATCGGCGAGAAGCCGACCAGGCGGTCGGGTCCGTACTGCTTGACGGTCTGCAGCGAGGCCGCGCTGATCAGCTCCAGCGCCTCGTCCCAGTCGACGCGGCGGAAGCCGCCCTTGCCGCGCGCCTGCTGGTAGCTCCTGCGCTTGGCGGGGTCGCTCTGCAGGTTGCGCCAGGCCTGCAGCGGGTCGGCGGTGCGCGCGCGCTCGGCGCGCCACAGGTCCAGCAGCGCGCCGCGCATCAGCGGGTACTTCACGCGGATCGGGCTGTACAGGTACCAGGAGTAGGAGATGCCGCGCTGGCAGCCGCGCGGCTCGTAGGGCGGCAGCTTGGCGTCGAGCAGCGGGTAGTCCAGCGCCTGGGTCTCATAGACCACGATGCCGTCCTTCACGTGCACGTTCCACGAGCAGCCGCCGGTGCAGTTCACGCCGTGGGTGCTGCGCACAACCTTGTCGTGCTGCCAGCGGTTGCGGTAGAAGTCTTCCCAGGAGCGAGTCTTGGGGGAAACGATGTCCTTGATCCAGCTCATGATGTCCTCGGTGGGGGCGGGCGCTTCAGCCTTGGCGCGACTGGCGGGCGTAGATCGAATGCTTGGTGCTCAGGGTCTTGCGGCGCCGCCACGCCAGCTGCAGCACGAGCAGCACGAGCAGCGCGCCGGCGCCGCCGCCCAGCAGCATCGAGGCCCGGCGCTGCAGCGCGCCGGCCGGCCGCGGCTGTTGCGCGCTGCGCTGCAGGAAGGCGAGGATCGCGCCGGTCTCGTCGGCCGTCAGCGGATGCTCGCCGTAGGCCGCGGCCATCGGCGCGAAGGGCGGCGTGGCGATCATGGCCTGGATGCCGGCGGGGCCGATCTGCGTCCACGCGCTGCCCAGGCCGACGGCCAGGTGGCCGCCCTCGCTGGACAGGCCACCGCCGGCGGCGGCGTGGCAGGAGATGCAGGCTGCGCCGCCGTTGGCCAGGCGCGTCTGGCCGCTGAACAGGCGCGCGCCGCGCGCTGCCAGCGCCGCGTCGGGAGCGGCGGCCTGCGCCAGCGCGAAGGTGCTGCAGGCCAGCAGCGTGGCCAGGGCCAGCTGGCGCAAGCCGGGCAGCGGTCGGGAGAGGCGAGTCACGTTGGTCTCCGCTACGGATGGGACACAGGCCGCACGATAGGCCGAGGCGGCCCGCTTGCGAACCGGGGGCGGACGGGCCGCGGCCGCAGGGTGTAGCTCCAAAGGGGTACGCGCGAGGCCGGGGATTCCCTTGTGCGTCGCGGACTTGCATGATTTGCACGGCGCGGCGACGCGGCCGCCGGTTTTTGGAACTACCTCTTCTGCATGCCGGGATTCGGCCCATCGAGGCAGGGCGGCGCGGCGGGCCCGCACGATAATTCCCCCAGGGAGGGGCCGTGGCGACACCGACCGTGCATGAGGTGGTGGTCATCGATGACCACCCGCTGTTCCGCAAGGGGCTGATCGCGCTGCTGGAATCGGCGGGCGGGCAGTTGCGCGTGCTCGGCGAGGCCGGCGACGGCCTCGACGGGCTGGCGCAGGTGCGGCGGCTCAGGCCGTCGCTGGTGCTGCTGGACCTGCATATGAAGGGCGGGCCGGGCGGCCTCGAGGTGCTGCGCGGCATCAAGTCCGCCGAGGCCCCGCCGCTGGTCATCATGGTCACGGTGTCGGAGGAGGTCGAGGACCTGACCGCGGCGCTGCGCGCGGGGGCCGACGGCTACCTGCTGAAGGACATGCCACCGCAGGAGCTGCTGCGCAGCGTGCTGGACACCGCACGCACCGGCGCCATAGCGCTGAGCGGCAGCCTGGTCGGCCTGCTGGCGGGGGCGATGCGCGAGGACTCGCGGGCGCGCAGCCGCGGCGCGGCGATGCTGACCGCGCAGGAGAACCGGGTGCTCGACCAGATCCGGCTCGGCCGCAGCAACCGGGAAATCGCCGACGAGCTGGGAATCGCCGAGGGCACGGTCAAGATCCATGTCAAGCGCGTGCTGAAGAAGATCAACGTCAGCTCGCGCACCCAGGCCGCCATCTGGGCGCTGAGCCACGGCTGAGCGCGCCGCTCGCAGACCGGAGTAGTCCCTTCGAGCTAGTCGCGGGCGCCCCGCACCTGTACTTTCAGCGGATGGTCGCTGCTGCGTGCCGGGCCTACGGTTTGCCGCATCGAGAGGCAGCCTGGAGAAGCGGCATGCAAAGCAATGCGAGTGGAGCGGGCCCGGTGCGCGGCAGTGCACAGCGTTCGCTGATCGGAGCCACGATCGGCTTTTTCATTGGTTTCGGCGCGGTATCGCTGTTCGGCCCGACGGCCCAGAGTTTCATCAAGGTCATGCACCTGAGCCCGACGCAGGTCGGGTTGCTCGTGGCAATGCCCATGCTGACAGGGTCGCTGCTGCGCATACCCTTCGGTGCCTGGGTCGATCGCAACGGCGGCAAGCTGCCGTTCCTCATCCTGCTGCTTGCCTCGCTGGTCGGAATCGGCGGGCTGTACTGGATGCTGTTGACCCTGTACCCGGCGCACCTGGGGGTCGGCTCCTACCCGATGCTGCTGGGTTTCGGCGCGCTGGGCGGCTGCGGCATCGCGACCTTCTCGGTGGGTATCGGTCAGGTGTCATATTGGTCGCCGAAGTCGCAGCAGGGCAAAGCGCTGGCCTTCTATGCCGGCTTTGGCAATACCTCGCCGGGGCTAGTGGCCATCATCCTGCCGCTGATCATCGCGGCTGGCGGGCTGTGGATGGGTTACTTCGTCTCGCTGGTCATCGTGCTCGCTGGCATCGCCCTATACGTCCTGCTGGGCTTCGACGCGCCGTACTTCCAGCTGCTGCGTCGCGGCCATGCGCCGACGCAGGCGCGAGCGGCAGCGCTGAAGCAGGGCCAGGAACTGTTCCCGGCACCGAGCATCTCGCGCGCCCTGCTGGATTCGGCCGCTAGCTGGAGAACTTGGCCGCTTGTCGGACTGTACTTCACCTCCTTCGGTGGCTTCCTCGCACTGACAGCCTGGCTACCGACGTTTTGGTCTAGTTACTACCACGCGCCGCACTGGGTCGCGCTCGGCCTGACCGCGGGCTTTTCCCTGTTTTCGTCGTTGATCCGCGTTCCCGGCGGCAGTTGGTCCGACCGCTTGGGCGGCGAGAAGGTGGCCCTCGCCGCCTTCGCTGTGCTGCTGCTTGGCGCCGCACTGATGTCGGCGGCGTCGAGCTTCGCCCTCTCGGTGCTCGGCGAGGTATGCGTGGCGGCCGGCATGGGGGTGGCGAATGCCGCGGTGTTCAAGCTCGTACCTCACTACGTTCCCGATGCCGTCGGTGGCACCGCGGGCTGGGTCGGCGGGCTGGGTGCGCTGGGCGGCTTTGTCGTGCCGCCGCTGCTTGGTCGCATCGCCGAGGGCATGGGCGCAGTGGGCTACGCCCGCGGCTACTTGGTGTACGTGGCGCTGGCGCTGGCTAGCCTGCTGCTCACGGCGCTTCTGTATGCGACACGCCACGGCGTCAAGAGGGCTGAAGCGAGCTTGCCGGCGGCGGCACGCTGAAGCCCTGCGTAGGGGCGGCTACCCCTGCGCACCGTCCACTATGATGTGACCTGACGCTGGTCGTACAAAGCTGGACGAAGTGGAATCCATCAACATGGAGACTGATGGACATAAGGACGAGCCGATTCACCGAAGAGCGGATCATCGGGTTTCTGCGTTAGGCCACGGCCGGGACGCCGGTCAGGTAGGTGTGCCGCTCTGGCGACGTCAGCGACGCGACGGTCTCGAAGTGACGCGCCAAGTTCGGCGGAATGGAAGCATCGGAGGCAGCGCGGCTGCGTGAGTTGGAAGCGGCGAACGCCAAGCTCAAGAAGCTGCTGGCCGAGGCGCGTCTCGATATCCATGCGCTTAAGGGCGTCTTCGGGGTAAAGTGCTAGCGCCATAGGCCAAAGGCGAGGTCATCGGCAAGGTGGTCGAGGAGCATCGCATCACTTGTCGGAGCGTCGCGCGTACCGCCTCGTGGGGCTATCCCGAGACAGCTACCGCCATCCGCCGCAGCCCGATGCGCAGACCGCTGCGCTGCAAGGCAAGATCGTGGAGGTCGCGCAGGTACGCTGCCCGCTTCGGCTACCGGCGCATCCACGATCTGTTGCGGCCGGAGTGTCCCGGCGTCAACCACAAGCCTGTGTGTATCGGCTGTACAGTGAAGCCCGGCTGGATGTGCGCAAGCGCAAGAAGGTCCGGCGAGCTGCGGTGGAGCGGGCGCCGCTGCAGCTGGCCACGACGGTCAACGAGGTGTGGAGCATGGACTTCCTCAGTGACAGCCTGGTCAATGGCCGCCGCCATCAGCGCGTCGCCGTGCCAAGCGTGCTGGATCAGCCGGCGACATTCCACGGCCATCCTGCGGACGTGAGGACCGTCAACGCTCCGGAGTTCACCAGCCGAGCCTTCGTGGCTTGGGCGATCAGCCATGGCATCCGCCACATCCTGAACGTCCCGGGCAAGTTCATGCAGGATGGCTACATCGAGAGCTTCAACGGCAAGTTCTGCGATGAGTGCCTGAACGAGCAATGGTTCCAGCCCCTGCACCAGGCTCGCTGCGTGATTGCGGATTGGCGCCGTGACTTCGACGAGGTTCGACCGCAGTGCTTATCAGAGCCATGCACGGCGAGGCCTCGTGGACACGAATTAGAATTCGGCAGTGGGGGCAACTCATGACGGAAGCCATCATATATCGCGAG
>JAJYTY010000305.1 GCA_021792835.1 Pseudomonadota bacterium | reverse complement strand
CGCTCGAGGAAGACCTCCTCATCACCGGTCACATCGATGACGTGGCGGGCATAGAGCGTGTCGGCCGCCGAGAGCGCGACCACGCGCGATTCGCCGACGCGCAGCGGCAAACCGTCCACCTGCAGAGTCCGGCCGGCCAGGGCGCGCGCGGCTTCGAGCCGCTGCACGGGCAGCCGTAACACCAGGCGCGCCCGGCGGGGAAGGTAGATGAGCGCGCCGTCGCGCTCGTCACGCTGCCAGCCATTGGCCGACTCGGCCCCGAGCGCCAGCCGCAACCCGGCGTCCGGCACCGACGACAGCCAGGGCAGCAGCCCGGTCACGGCCTGCGCAAGCGCCAGCGCGTAGTCGCAGGGAATCGCCCGGCCGCCCAGCGCAAACACCAGATCAGCCGCCGCGCAGGCGTCGCCCGCGGGCTGCTCATCGTCATCGGTCCAGTAGCGCGATCTCACGCAGCAAAGCTCCACGGCCGGACCGGCGCCGTATATATGCCGTTGGAGATAGGCCACGGGGCGGCGAACTATCCCCACGGCGCAATATCGCCCACCCTCAGCCGCGCCTACACTTTCCCCCAAGATCCGTGGCCTCGCCGCGGCCTGGCTGCGCCACGCGCGGCGCGCGAATCCCCGGATCCGGGAGACACTCGAATCCGACACGACGCGACGCAAGCCCATGAGCCCGAAAACCCCGGAAACGCCCCTGCTGGACCGTCTCGAAGCCGGTCCCTGGCCCAGCTTCGTCTCGGGTCTGAAGCGCCTCGCCGGCGCCGAGGACAAGCCCTACGCCGGCATGATGAAACACCTCCTCGGCCAGCTCGAGCGCTCCTACCAGACCAAGCGCGGCTATTGGAAGGGCGGCACGGTGGGCGTGATCGGCTACGGGGGCGGCGTCATCCCGCGCTTCAGCGAACTGCGCACCGCAGACGGCAAGCCGGAATTTCCCGAAGCCGCGGAATTCCACACGCTGCGCGTCATGCCGCCGCCCGGCATGCACTACACCACCGAGGCGCTGCGCAGGATCTGCGACGTGTGGGAGCAGTACGGCTCCGGCCTGATCGCCCTGCACGGCCAGAGCGGCGACATCATGCTGCAGGGCTGCGCCAGCCGCAACGTCCAGCCCTGTTTCGACGCGATGAACGAGCTGGGATACGACCTCGGCGGCGCCGGCCCGGCGGTGCGCACCGCGATGTCCTGCGTCGGGCATGCGCGCTGCGAGCAATCCTGCTACGACGAGATTCGCGCTCACACCCGGATCATCAACGCCTTCCTGGACGACATGCATCGACCGGCGTTGCCCTACAAGTTCAAGTTCAAATTCTCCGGCTGCCCCAATGACTGCATGAACGCCATTCAGCGCTCCGACATGGCGGTGATCGGCACCTGGCGCGACGACATCCAGATCGATCAGGCCGAGGCGCGCAGCTACGTCGGCACGCACGGCCGCCAGGCGGTGATCGACAATGTCGTGAGCCGCTGTCCGACCCGCTGCATGTCGCTCGAGGACGACGGCGCCATCGCCATCGATAACCGCAACTGCGTGCGCTGCATGCATTGCATCAATGTCATGACCAGGGCTTTGAGCCCCGGCAGGGACCGCGGCGTTACGATCCTTCTCGGCGGCAAGCGCACGCTCAAGATCGGCGACCTCTTCGGCACGGTGATCGTGCCGTTCATGAAGCTGGAAACCGCCGAGGATTTCGCCAGGCTGCAGGAGCTGGCGCAGAAGATCATCGACTTCTTCGCCGAGAACGCCCTGGAGCACGAGCGCACCGGCGAGATGATCGAGCGCATCGGCTTCGCCAGCTTTCTCGAGGCGATCGGCCTCAAGCCCGATCCGTGCATGGTGCTTCACCCGCGCACCAACCCCTACGTCCGCACCGACGGTTGGGACGAGGAGGCCGACAGATGGCATGCGCGCCGGGGCGCGCACGGCACGGAGGGCGCCCGATGAACACGCCCGCCAGGCCCCGCATGCCGGTCGAGAGCGGCGTTCCGGATGCCTTTCAGTTCATGCATCCGCTGCTGAAGAAGAACTACGGCAGGTGGAAATGGCATGACCGGCCGCGCCCGGGCGTGCTGCATCACGTGGCCGAGAGCGGCGATGAGGTCTGGACCGTGCGCGCCGGAACGCAACGGCAGCTGGATGTGTTCAGCGTGCGCAGGCTGTGCGACATAGCCGACAGGCATGCGGACGGCTACGTCCGCTTCACCATCCGCAGCAACATCGAGTTCATGGTGAGCGAAGCAGCCAAGGTGACGCCGCTGATCGCGGCGCTGCAGGCCGAGGGATTTCCCGTGGGCGGCACCGGCAATTCCGTGCGCACGATATCCCACACGCAGGGCTGGCTGCATTGCGATATCCCGGGGACCGACGCATCGGGAGTGGTCAAGGCGCTGATGGACGAATTGCACGAGGAATTCGCCAACGAGCGCATGCCGAACCGGGTCGGCATCACCACCTCGTGCTGCGAAATCAACTGCGGCGGCCAGGGCGATATCGCGGTCAACATCCAGCACACCAAGCCGCCGAAGATCAACCACGACCTGGTCGCCAACGTGTGCGAGCGACCGGCGGTGGTGGCGCGCTGCCCGGTGGCGGCGATCCGGCCGGCCGTGGTCAACGGCAAGCCGACACTGGAGGTAGACGAGAAGAAATGCGTCTGCTGCGGTGCCTGCTACCCGCCCTGCCCGCCGATGCAGATCAACGATCCGGAGCACACCCGGATCGCGATCTGGGTGGGCGGCAAGCACGCCAATGCGCGCAGCCGTCCGACGTTCCACAAGCTGGCGGTGGCCGGGCTGCCGAACAACCCGCCGCGCTGGCCGGAGGTCGCGGCCGTGGTCAAGAAGATCGTGCGGACCTACCAGCAGGACGCCCGGGACTGGGAGCGCATCGGCGAGTGGATCGAGCGCATCGGCTGGCCGCGTTTCTTCGAGCTGACGGCGCTGCCGTTTACTTCCTATCACATCGACAACTGGC
>JAJYTY010000304.1 GCA_021792835.1 Pseudomonadota bacterium | reverse complement strand
GCGCCACGCTCGGGCGGTGGCTGTCAGCGGGACGGGCGCGGGAAACGTGCCGGCCCGGATGCCGTCGTACACAGTACTCCGTGCAAGGCCGGTCGTTTGGATGACTTCAGGCAGCCGCAGCAGGCGCGGCGCCGCGTAGATGTGGGCTTTGTTGTGCAGCTCGGCTGGCATGTGGACGGCTCCGACGCCGGGCAATGGGCCACGGCTTCGGCGGCATCGTCGGAGACTACCCCAGCCCCGCGCCATCGGTGACTTTCAGAATGTCCGACTTTCGCGCAACACGCGGCGAACTGTGCGCACGTCCACGCCCGCAGCGCGCGCTATGGCCTTGACCTTGCCCCTACCCGCAGGGATGGTGCGGGCGATCTCGCGGATGCGCTCGGCGCACGCCTGCGCCTTGCTCTGGTTGGCTGCACGCGCTTCGCGGATGCCGAAAACCCGGCGCCGGACCTTGGCGCACTGCGCCTCGAAATCCCGCCGCTCTGTCAGCATGCGCCAGTAGAACGGCATCACTGGGTAGTCTGCGCCAGCCTTGCCAGGTTCGCGGTACACGATGCGACCTGCGCGCTCGGTCACGATGGACGTGTTGCGCCCGATCGTGCCAGCCGCCAAGCCGCGTGCTCGAGCTGCAAGGAAGTCGGCTTCCTCTTGCTGCGTCATCAGGCGCGGATGGCTTAGGGCTTCACGCATCGAGGCCAACGCCGCCGCCTCGACTTCGGGCGGCAGCAGGGATGCGGGCACTTTGCGCTTTGGCATGCTGGCCTTCTCCAGCCCTTCAAAGATCGCCACGGCAGCGGGTGAAGGTTCCCGTGTTCGGCTGGCCAGCCTAGCCGTGGCGAAATGGATTCATGCGCTCGCGCGTGCTTTGGTTCGTGTCGGCTTGCTTCGCGCCGGCGCCACGTCCAGCCGTAGCCCGAAGGCACCAAGGATCGCGCCCAGCGTATCCAGACGCGGATTGCCCTTGTCGGACAGCGTGCGGTAGAGCGTTTCGCGACTCAGGCCCGTGCGGCGCGCAAGCTCGGCCATGCCCAGCACGTCGGCGGCGGTGCGCAGCGCAATGGGAAACGCGCGATGGTCACCATCGGCCAAGGCCTCGGCCAGAAAGCCGGCCAGGTCATCGGCGCGCAGAAACTGCGCCGCGTCGAAGGGGACGCTAGCGGCGGGCTTGGTAGTCTTTCCAGTAGTCGCGTGCATGTTCGATGTCCTTCGATTGCGTGCGCTTGTCGCCCGCGCACAACAGCAAGACCAGCGTGGCGCCATCCTGTCCGCAATAGACGCGATAGCCCGGCCCGGTGTCGATTCGCAGCTCGAACAGCGCGGCGCCCAGCGCCTTCCAGTCGCCGCGATTGCCGGCCTGCACGCGCACGATGCGCGCCAAGATGGCTTGCAGTGCGCGCCGGTCCTGCAGAGCGGCCAGCCACTCGGCGAACGGACTGCGCCCGTTGGCGGTTTGATACTGGCGGACCTCGACCGTTGTCATTGTAGCTTAAAAACTACGGCGCCGGCTTGCGGCGGATCGGCACCACGTCCGCACCGATGCGCAGGGCGTCCAGATAGTCGGCCCAGGCCTGCATCATCTTGATGCGCTCGGGCAGGTGCTGGGCACGGTTGTAGGCGTCTTTCACCGCGTTCGCTTCCTTGTGCGCGAGCTGGCGCTCGATGACGTCCGACGGATAGCCCTGTTCGTGCAACAGCGTGCTGGCGGTGCTGCGGAAGCCGTGCGCAGTCATGGTGTCCCCGTCGTAGCCCAGCGCGCGCAGGGCGGGGGTGATGGCATTCTCGGACATGGGCCGTTGCACACTGCGGGGATTGGGGAACACGTAGCGCCCGCGTCCCGTCAGTGCGTGCAGATCGCGCAGCAGGGCGATGGCCTGCGATGACAGCGGCACGATGTGCGACGCGCGCATTTTCATCTTGTGGGCGGGAATGCACCACGTCGCCGCGTCCATGTCGATCTCGGCCCATTCCGCATGCCGCAGTTCGCCCGGACGCACGAACAGCAGCGGGGCCAGCTTGAGCGCCGACGCCACCACGAACCCGCCTCGATAGCCGTGCAGCGCGCGCAGCAGATCGCCGAGCTGGCGCGGATCGGTGATGGCAGCGTGGTACTTGACCTTGGGCGACTTGATGGCGCCACGCAGAGCTTGCGTCGGATCGCCCTGCGCCCGCAGGGTAGCGATACCGTGCCGAAACACGGCGGAGACTTTCGCGCGCAGCCGGCGTGCGGTTTCCAGCAGCTCGCGGCGTTCCAGGTCTTGCAGCATCGCCAGCACGTCGGCGGCAGTAATGGATGCCATCGGCTTTGCGCCCAGCACCGGCAGCGCGTGTTCCTCGATCAGCCAGCGATCCTTGCTCGCGGTCGCCTCGGAGACCTCGCGTCGCGCCAGCCACTCGCGCGCCACGGTTTCAAAGGTCAATGCATCGGCGCGCTTGTCCGCCTGTCGCTGTGCGCTCGGGTCCGTACCGCTCGCGATCAGTGCGCGCGTCTGATCACGGCGCTTGCGGGCAGTGATCAGATTCACCTCGGGATAGACGCCAAGGCTCAGCATCTTTTCCTTGCCATCCAGACGATAGCGCAGGCGCCAGTAGCGCGCGCCGGATGGGTGCAGCTCGATGCACAGCCCGTGCGCATCGGCCACGCGATACAGCTTCGCGCGCGGGCGCAGGGCTTTCAGCGTCTTGTCGGTCAGCATGTGAGAAGTGGGACTCGAAGGGAAGTGAGTTACCCTCGAAGTTACTCGCTCCAGAGGCCGGCTGCAAGCGGACAGCGGCGGACTCCCCCGGACGGGAAAGTGGCATCATTGCCAGGTTTTTACTGGGTTTCCCGGACTTCTGCGGACGTGCCCGGAAGTGCTTGTGGTGCCCAAGAGAGGACTCGAACCTCCACGGTTTTACCCGCTAGTACCTGAAACTAGTGCGTCTACCAATTCCGCCACCTGGGCAGGTGTCACGCGGCGCGGCCGCGCGAGCCGCGTAATCTAGG
>JAJYTY010000062.1 GCA_021792835.1 Pseudomonadota bacterium | reverse complement strand
GGCGCGCCGGCTGGCGCACGAGATCAAGAACCCGCTGACCCCCATCCAGCTGTCGGCCGAGCGCCTGCAGATGAAGCTCGAAGCGCGCCTGAGCGGGGCCGACCGCGACATGCTGACCCGCGCCACCGGCACCATCGTCAACCAGGTCACCGCGATGCGGCGCATGGTCGACGAATTCCGCGACTACGCGCGCACCCCGGTGACCGCGCTGGCGCCGATGGACCTCAACGCGCTGATCGGCGACGTGCTGAACCTGTATGCCGCGCAATCGGCGCATGTGCACGCGGAATTGGCCGAATCCCTGCCGCTGATCGAAGGCGACGCCGCGCAACTGCGGCAGGTGGTGCACAACCTGCTGCAAAATGCCCTCGACGCGATCGCCGGGCAGGAACATGGAAGCATCACGATACGCACGGAAACCTATCGTTCGAGCAACAGCGGAACCCAGCGCGTGCGCCTGTCGGTCAGCGACAGCGGTCCCGGCTTCAGCGACAAGGTGCTGTCGCGCGCCTTCGAACCCTACGTGACCACCAAGCCGCGAGGCACCGGCCTGGGCCTGGCCGTGGTGCGCAAGATCGCCGAGGAGCATCATGCGCGCGCCGAGGTGCAAAATCTCGGCACCGAGGCGGGAATCAGCGGAGCGCGCGTATCCCTTATATTTCCCGCTATGGACCCCCCCGCGCCGGCCAGCGCGGCCTGACTGAACACCGGAAGACTCTTGGCCTATGGCTAGCATCCTTGTGGTGGACGACGAAGTCGGCATCCGCGACCTGTTGTCCGAAATCTTGAACGACGAGGGCCACACGGTGGAAGCTGCCGAGAACGCCCAGCAGGCGCGTGAATTGCGCGCGCGCTTCCGTCCCGACCTGGTGTTGCTCGACATCTGGATGCCCGACACCGACGGCGTCACGCTGCTCAAGGAGTGGGCCGGTGCCGGGCAGTTGACGATGCCGGTGATCATGATGAGCGGGCACGGCACCATCGACAACGCGGTCGAGGCAACGCGCATCGGCGCGATGGCCTTCCTCGAGAAGCCGATCGCGCTGCAAAAGCTGTTGCGCGCGGTCGAGCAGGGCCTGAGCAAGCCGGCGCCGAGCAGCCGGCCGCGCCTGGAGCCCAGCCTCGGCGGCTCCGTGCAGGTGACCGAACCGCCCGCGCTGCTGGCCGAGCAGAGCTTCCCGCTCGACCGCCCGCTGCGCGAGGCGCGCGACGATTTCGAGCGCGCGTACTTCGAGTTCCACCTGGCACGCGAAGGCGGCAGCATGACCCGCGTCGCCGACAAGACCGGTCTCGAACGCACGCACCTGTATCGCAAGCTCAAGCAGCTGGGCGTCGACTGGGGACGCGGCGCGCGCCGCGTGGGGCCGCCGAGCGGCCCCACGTCGCCGGGCATGCCCGGCACGCTCGCCCCGCCCCCGCTCCAGGGCGACGGCGACGAGGACTGAGCGCGCAACCCGCCCGCCGCGCTTGCCATCAGCGGCGCAAGGTTTGCTAAGATGTCGGGCTTTGCTGCAAGCTTTCGGCCAGGTAGCTCAGTTGGTAGAGCAGCGGACTGAAAATCCGCGTGTCGGCAGTTCGATTCTGCCCCTGGCCACCATCTTCACGCCCGACCACCCGCGGTCGGGCGTTTTCGTTTGCGCTGCGCGAGGCCCGGGGCTGCTAGGCTTTGCGCGATGACCGCCACGCCCGCCGCGCCGATACCCGACCCTGCGTCCACGAGTCCGGAACGCCTGGTCAACGTGCGCGGGCTGGCGCGGGCCATCGAGGAGTTCGCCGCCGCGCGCGACTGGACCCAGTTCCACACCGCGAAGAACCTGGCGATGGCGCTGACCGGGGAGCTCGGCGAACTGGTCGAGATCTTCCAGTGGATGAGCCCCGAGCAGTCGACCCGCGCGGGCCACGACCCCGAGACCGCGCAGGCGGTGCGCGACGAGCTCGCCGACGTGCTGATCTACCTGGTGCGCCTGGCCGAGGTGCTGGGCGTCGACCTCGACGATGCGGTCCGCGCCAAGCTGGCGCGCAACGCGCTGAAATACCCGGCCGACAAGGTGCGCGGCAGTCACCGCAAGTACGACCGGTACTAGTCCACTGCGTCAGGGATTCCCTGACGCAGTGGACTAGTGTCCTGTCCCGCTACGACGACTCCCAGCGCGCCAGCAGCTCCGGCGGGATCGCCTGCGCGATGTCCGCGTAGCGCTTGCCGACCAGGCGCTCGGCCTGGCGCAGCAACACGCCCACCGGGCTGCTCGGTTCGTGGAACTCGAACCATGCGCGCGCCTCGCCGATGCAGGCCAGCGCCTGCGCGCGATCCTGCGGCGCGGCCGGCATCGGTGACGCCAGGGTCTGCGGCCCCGGCAGCAGGGTCGGCTCCACGCCGCCGAGACCCCCGAGGTCGCCCGAGGCGTCCGCGTCGAGCGGCGTCTCGCGCTCGGCGTTCGCCTCGACGACGGCAGCGGCTTCGGGCGGCCCGATGCGTCCGAAGGGCTGCAGCAGGCGTTGCAGCGCCGACAGGTCCGGCATGTGCTCGCCCAGGTCCTGGCGCGCCCAGTCCAGCAGGCCGATGAGCTCGCGCTGCGCGCGCCGCAGGGCCAGACAGTTCGGATCACCGGCCTCACCGGCCTGCCACACATCGCGCTGCAGGGCCTGGCGCTTCGCCGGCTCGGCCCACGCGTCGCGCTCGACATCGCGCAGCCTGCGTTGCTGGCCGAGGCTGCGCAGCGCCATGGTCTCGCGCAGATCGGCCAGCAAAGCCTCGGGATCGGCCAGCAGGGCCAGGGCATTGGCGCGTATCGCCGGGTCGTGCCGGCCGTCGACCTGCGCCTGCGGGTGGATGTCGGCGCCGAAGCGACGCAGCACGCCCAGCATCGTGCGCAAGCCCTGCTCGAAGCCGCTCGCGCCGGCATTGCGCACCCGGCAGCGCAGCCACCACACCAGCACCGTGATGTCGCGGCTGCGCCGCAGCAACGCGCAGCACTCGCGCTCGAGGTCGGGCCACGGCGGCCCCTCGCGGCGCGTGCTGAAGCTGCCGTACTGCACCTCTTGCGCGGGGCGCATGCGTGCCTGCAGCGCGGCATGGGCGCTGTCGTATTCCAGGCATGGTCCGGCCGGGCAGTCGCCCTCCAGCGGCTGCGTCCAGTCCTCTTCAGCCGCGCTCGACACCACGCCCCTCGACGTCAATCACGACACGCACCCATCCGCCGTCGACAGCAGCGCTACGCGCGTCGCCCAGCCAGGCGCAGCGCGCCAGCGCCGCCGGGCCGCCGAGCGCCGCGCGGGGCGCCTGCGCGGCAACCAGCCGCAGCTCCAGGTCCCACGCCTGTTCCATGCCGACGAAGCAGCGCACGCACGCCCGCAGCGCGGCAAGGGCTCCGTTGCCGCTGGAGGAGGGCAGGAAGCCCAGGTACTGCGACAGGCCCAGCGGCCCCAGCACGATGCGAAAGCGACCCTGGCGATCGGGAACCCGCTCCCCCAGCACCGCGGCGTCGCCCAGACGGCAGCCGCGGTCCTCGGCGCCGACCCGGCACCGCTCCGAGGGATGGATGTCGAGCCACTGCAGCACGAACTCCTCGATGTGCGCCGGAACCCGGAAATAGTCCCGCAGGGCCGCGCACAGTCCCATCGGGGAGCGCCCCCGGCGCATGCGCTGGGCGGCGCTGGCCCAGCGTGCGTGCGCCGGCCACGGCGCCGCCGGCTGGCGTGCATGGTCTCCGACCAGGCTGGCGACATGGCGCGTGAAGGATTCATCGTCGCGACGATCCAGCCCCGCTGCCGCCTGCGCCTGGGCCCAGGCGCGGTACAGCAGCGTGAGCGCGCGGTGATGGAACAGGTCCAGGAAATCGGCCGACGCGCCGTCGCGCAACGCGTGCAGACGGGCGCGCACCAGTTCGGTGTAGTGCAACGGCAGCGCCCCGTTCGGGCCCAGGGTGCCGAGCCCGAACACCTGCAGCAGCACACGCCCCGCGCGCGCGCGTATGCCGGCGATCTCGCTGGGCGCGAAAGCCAGGCAGGGCTGCTGGCCCAGGCGCACGCGCTCGTGACGGGGCACGCACGCGTGGCCGATGCGCGGCTGCCGCGCCGCCGCCGCATCGAGGCGTCGAAGCAGCGCGAACAATTCGCACTGCCACGGGCTCTGCGCCGCCCGTCTCAGCCAGCTCGCGCGGCCGCGCAGCGCGGCGCTCATACGATGCCTCGCGAACCCATGCGCGCCGGGGCTGACCAGAGGAGGCCGCGCTGGGCGCTGTGCAGCCGCAGGCCGGTGCAGGTGTTGATCGATGCATGCTCGCCGAGCAGGCGCTCGAGCACCATCGCGAACAACAGCGGACTTGCCGGGGCGAATGCCTGGTCGTCGACCTGCAGTTCGCATTCCAGCGTGCGCCCGTACACCAGCGGCCCCCGCTGCGGCAGGCGCCGCGTCGTGACGTGCATGCTCGCACCGAGCAGGCCGTCGATGCAGCGCACGGCCTGCGCGTCGGCGGGCTGCGCGAACAAGCCCAGGAGTTCGCGCAGGGCCTGCGCGGCCGACGGCGCATCGAGCTCGGCCAGCGGCAGGTGGTGCATGCCGAGCAGCCGGATCAGGCTCCAGGCGCTATGCTGCAAGCCCAGCGCGGGTGCCGGGGGCGAGGGGGCGCGCAGCATCGAAGCCCTGGCGAGCCCGTCCTGCAGCGTGAGTTCGCGACAACTCGGCGCGGGCCGTGTCATCCACAATGGCAGGTCCCGGTTGGTCAGCCAGGCGCGCACCGAAAGCTGCTCCAGATCCGGCCGGAACGGGGCATCGAACTGGTCCACCAGGCTCAGGTAGACCTCGGTGCCGACATAGGGACTGCGGCTCCCGCAGCGTCGCGCGGCCGCCGACAGGACGCGTTGCTCGCGGCGTATCGAAAAATACCGGGAATGGTCCGCGCCGTCGCGGTGCAGGGTCTGGTACAGCGGGCGGAAGCAGATCTGCGCGCCGGCATCCGCCCGCTGACCCCACGCCTCGTCGACCGCCCAGATCTCGAAGTCCAGAGGGTGCGTGCGGTCCCCGACCAGGTGGTATTCGCTGCGCTCGGGAGCCAGCTGCACACGATCCGTGCGGCCTTCGAACAGGTTGATCACCGGCGTCGCGAACAGCGCCAGCGAGTCGGCGGTCAACCATGCCGCCAGCTCGGACGGTGCATCGTCGAGCAGCAACCACACGTCGACCGCGGAGCCCTCGATCCCGGCCAGTGCCGGACCCAGGCCGCGAAGCGTGAATTCGTGCAGGCACTGCGACGCATGGAAGTACTCCTGCAGCAGGTTGTGCGCATGCAGGGTGTTGTAGCGCAGCGGCAGCAACCCCTGCCCCGGCCGCAATCCCTCGTAGTCCAGTGCGTCCTCGGGCAGCGTCCGCGCATCGCGGGTGTTGCCGGGTGCAGCGACCACGCAGCCCACGAAACCTGCATGCAGGCGCTCGAACAGACGAGAAGCCATCCAGGCTCGACGACAACGACGAGCGGATCCCCCCGAGGAACCCGGCCCAGTGCCGAGCGTAGTCGTTCCAATAGGCACGCCGCAGTTCGTCGGCGGCCAGATCGTCCGTCGGCGCCGCGGCGTCGCCCCCGAGAATGCGTCGATCCTCGGCCGCCGCGCGCGACGCCCATTCCAGCAGCTGCGGCTCGATCAGGCGTTGCCACGCCTCGGCGCGAAAGCAGCCGGGCACGCCGTCCGCCGCCGCGCCCCCCGCAGCGGGCTCGAAGTTGCGCTGGCCTTGCGCGGCCTGCCACACCGCCAGCGAGAAGCGCGGCGGAAGTCGCGACGCCGGCAGCCGCTCGCGGACCAGCCACCACAGGCGCGAGCCGCGCTCCTTGCGCAGCAGCCACGCACGAGCCTGCCCCACCAGGGCCTGATCCAGCGCTTCGGGATCCTGCAGCACGCCCGAGGGATGGCTCAGCGCAAGCTCGGCCAGCCCGTCGGCGTCGCCTCGCCGTTGCGCCCAATGCAGCAGCGCCGCGGGGTCGTACAGCGCCGGGGCGTGCAGCATCAGGTAGGCCCGCAGACTCTCGAAGCCCTGCCAGGCCCGGTCCGCCTGCATGGCGCGGACCAGGTCCTCGCGGGCGCCGCGGGCCAGGCGCGGTGCGAGCAACGCCTGCTGCAGGCGCAGCGCCACGGCATCGACGGGGTCGTGCAATGGTTGCAGAATGGGTTGGGCGAAGGGCCAGGCGGGAATGTCGCGCCGCGCGAGTACACCCAGGTCCTGCGCGCTGCGCAGCAGGGATCGCCAGGCTTCGTCGCGCGGCGGACCGGGGTGCTCTCGCAAGGCGTCGATCCGTCGCCCGAGGGCCTCGACGCCGGCGCGGATCTCTTGAAGATGCGCGCCGGCACGCGCGCGGGAGTCGCGAATCGCATACGCGGTGGCGCCGCTGGCCAGCAGCATGGTACAGGCCAGCAGCGCACGCCTGGCGCGGCGGCTGCGAAGCCGCGGGTCGTCGGGCCGGGCCAGCGCGGCGTCGGGCAGCAGCACGCCGCGCAGCAGCGCCGCCGCGAATCGCCCGGGATTGGCGCGCGGCGGCGTAGCCGCGGCGCCTGGCCCCAGCGGCGGCGCGCAGCTCGCGAGGAATATCCCGCGCAGGGGTGCGATCACGGGCTGCACCTCGGCGCCCGCTGACGCGGTCGCATGCGGGGACGCGCGTGCCGAGCCCGGCCAGCGCGCGAACACCGCGTCGATCCATGCGCTCAACACCTGCGCGAGCTCCGCGTAGGCATGCGGGAACTCGTACATGCGGCAGCGGCGCTGCAACTCCAGTTCATGCTCGAGGCATACCGGCAGGGCCTGCTGGAGGCGCCGATGCAGCAGTTCGAGCTCCGCGTCGACGCCACGCATCGTGCAGCCCCCGGCGTCGACGTCCCACGTCAGCGTGAAGCCCCACACGGCATCGTGCACGCGCCTGCGCGCCTGGGAATCGAGCGCGTCGAAGAATTCCTCGAAACCCGGCAGGGCATCGACCCGGGTCAGCACGAGATAGACCGGAATGCGCGTGCCCAGGCTGGTCTGCAGCTGCAACAGGCGCCGACGCATCGCCAGCACCGCATCGGCGGCGCCCTCGGCGCAGCCGCGCATCAGCCGATCGGCATCGACGGTGAGCACGATGCCGTGCAGCGGCAGCGTGGCGCCGCGTGCGCGCAGCATGTCGAGCAGGGCCTGCCACGCGGCGGACTGCTCATCGGGCGCGGCGCGATCGTCGGCCCCGGCGTCGGCCTGCGGGCAGGGATCGGACCCACCGCCCGCGATGGCGCATTCCACGAACACCCCGCACTCGCCCAGCCACCATGCGCACGCGGCGTCGTCCGCTTCGCAGCGCAGCAGGCCCAGCGACGAGCTTGCGAGCAGGGCGCTCTTGCCGGATCGCTCGGCGCCCAATATCACGTACCAGGGAAGGGAGTCCTGCGCGAGCCGTGCGCGCCAACGGCCGATCCAGCCCGCGCGCGCATACACCTGCTCCCACTGCCGGTGCACCACGCGCGCGCGCCGTGCGCCGCCGGCCGCGGAGTCGCCGGCCTGCGGCGGCCGCAGCAGGCCGTGCAGCGCATCGGCGACCGTCGGCGCCATGCTCGAAGTGCAGGTGCAGGCCCCAGCGCGCGCACAGACGTTCGACGAATTCCCAGTCGGTCTCGTCGAACTGGACCAGATAGTCGAGTCTGGGATAGTCGCGCCGCAGACGCAGCTCCCAGGGCCAGCCATAGCGCCCGAGCAGTTCATGCAACACGTCGACCACGCTGCAGTCCTGGTGCACGCGGCTCGCCGGCTGCAGATCGGCCAGGTGAGGCCACGGCCGCAGCAGCCATGAAACCCACGGCCCCGCCGCAGCGTCGACAGCCGGGCCGCGACCGCAGCCGTGCTGCTCGATTCGCACGACCAGCCCCGCGATGCAGCGCTGCTGACGTCCTCTGCCTGCGCAACGCATGCGGGCAGCGCGAGCAGCAGCTCCTGCCCGGCATGCGCGGGCTCGAGGCGCAACGGGGCGGGCATCGGCCCCATGCCAGGCAGGTCGAAGGCCAGCCCGTCCGGCCACACGCCTCGGGCGTGCAGCAGTTGCAGCCTGCCGCTTTCCAGGGCCGCGGAGTCGATGCCCAGCGCCGAGAAGCCCCAGTACAGGCTGCCCAGAGGCTCGCAGCGCATGTGGGCCTGGCGTTCCAGGTAGCGCTCCTGCTGCTGGAACAGTTGCGGCCGCAGGAACAGGCCTTCACTCCAGCTGACCTTGTTGAACCACGCCATGACCAGCTCTTGCGCGGCTTCAGCTGCCGGTCTCGATGTGCAGCGCGCGCTCGCGCAACTGGATGCGGGCTCGCAGCGCCGGGGCCGGAAGCAGTGCGTCATACCAGTGCGCGGCAACGGGCGGGAGTTCGCGGCTGGCGCGCCAGCTGGCTTGCGCAAGGTCCCGATACGCGGCGGTGACGCCCAGCACGCGCATTGCGGGCGGCGCCTGGCGGCGCACGCGGCGCCGCTCGCCCGGACGCAGCACGAATTCCTCATCGCCCAGGCAGCTCTCGCCCAGCGCCCGCCGGGCATCGGAGGCGAGGCTGTAGTAGTCGATGACGTCGAAGGGTTCGCGGGACCGCAGTTCGAACAGCCGGACGAGGATCGGCGCCGGTTGCCCCCGCTCGTTGGGGTTCACGTCGCCCGACGCGATGAATTCGAGGTCCAGCAGCAGCGATGGCGGGGCGCCGCTGCCTGACGCAGCGCATCCGCCAAGCAGCCCCGACACCGCCCCGCCGAGGCTGCGGACCAGCCAGCGCCGGCGCTCCCGCGACGCCTTGCAGCACCCCGATGGGATGGCTCGAAGCCCGCTCATCATGCCTCCTCGTTGCGCTTGATGTCGTAGCCCGCGGTGACGGCTCCGCCGGGGCCGCCCTGGGCGTTCTGCACCTGGTACTCCTGGCTGACCTTGGCGAAAGACAGGGCCACCGTCTCGCGTCCGCCCCCTTCGTCGCCCGCGCCGATGCAGGGACGGACACGGGTGATCAGGACGTCGTCCATCGTCAGCTTCAGGTAGTCGAGGGGGTCGCCACCCGCCTTGCGCATGGTCAGCGTCGCCTTGGAGATGTGCTTGCCGGTCAGGCACATGCGCATCAGGCTCGGACTCGCCCGGTCCGGGCGGTGGTCGAACTCGAGGTCCCCGACCTCGGCCCTGCCGGCGCCGCCTCCGCTGCCGGAATGCATCGCGGCGCTCTGGGTCATGGTCCAGCTCCAGTTCAGCACCTCGATTTCGTCCTTGTGCTTCGCGTCCTGGCTTTCGCCCTCGATGCCTTCGAGCTTGAGAAAGATGTCCTGCGGCATGATGGTTCCTTGGTGGCTGCTTCGGGTTGCACCGCAACGTGCGGCGGATGGGTGGGCGATGGAGGAGGCGGGCCGGCGAGGCAGGTGGTTCAGGGACTGCGAGGCACCGACGGAAGTCGCGTCACCAGGCGCAGGCTGACGGTCAGGCCCTCGAGCTGGAAGTGGGGGCGCAGATAGAACCTGGCGCTGTAGTGGCCGGGATGAGCGTCGACGTCCTCGACGACCACCTCGGCCGCGGCCAGCGGGCGCCGTGCCTTGGTCGCCTGCGAGGAGTTCGCGGGGTCGGCGTCGACGTAGCGCATCAGCCACTCGTTGAGCCAGCGCTGCATCTCGGCGCGCTCCTTGAAGCTGCCGATCTTGTCGCGGACGATGGCCTTCAGGTAGTGCGCGAAGCGTGCGCTGGCGAACAGGTACGGCAGGCGCGCAGACAACTGCGCGTTGGCGGTGGCCTCGGGATCGTCGTAGACCTGTGGACGCTGCAGCGACTGCGCGCCGATGAAGGTCGCGTGCCCGGTTCCCTTGCGGTGCACCAGGGGAATGAATCCGGCTCGCGCCAGCTCGGCCTCGCGGCGGTCGGAGATGGCGATCTCGGTCGGGCACTTGAGATCGATGCCTCCGTCGTCGGTCGGGAAGGTATGGCACGGAAGCTCGTCGACAGTCCCGCCGGATTCGACGCCACGGATCATCGAGCACCAGCCGAACTGCTTGAAGCTTCGATTGATGTTGGTCGCGAGCGCGTACACCGAATTGGCCCAGACGTAGTTGCGGTGGTCGGAGCCGTCGGTGCTCTCCTCGAAATGGAACTCGTCGACCGGGTTCGTGCGCGCCCCGTAGGGCAGGCGGGCCAGGAACCTTGGCATGGTCAGCCCGAGGTAGCGGGCATCCTCGGTGTCGCGCAGGCCGTTCCACGCGGCATGCTCGAGGTTGCCGGTGATCTTGGCGAGGTCGCGCGGATTGGCCAGCTCCTGCCAGCTCTGCATCTGCAGCGTCGATGGCGCGGCGCCGGTCAGCAGCGGGGCGTGCGCTGCCGCGGCGATGCGCGACATCGCGCCGAGCAGCTCGACATCGGGGGCGCTGTGGTCGAAGTAGTAGTCGGCGACGATGCAGCCGTAGGGCTCGCTGCCGAGCTGCCCGTATTCGTCCTCGTAGAGGCGCTTGAACAGCGGGCTCTGGTCCCAGGCGACGCCGCGATAGCGGCGCATCGTGCGCCGCAGTTCGTCCTTGCCCAGGTCGAGGAAGCGGATCTTCAGCGTCTCGTCGGTCTCGGTGTTGGACACCAGGTGGTGCAGCCCGCGCCAGGCCGACTCCAGCGCCTGGAACTGCTCGTGGTGCAGGATGACATTGATCTGTTCGCTGAGCTTGGAGTCGATGGCCGCGATGAGCGCCTCGATCGCCGTGTAGGCATCGTCGCTGACGGTCACGGTGTGCAGCAGCGCCTGCTCGGCCAGCGCGCGCACCGCCTGTTCGACGGCCGCGCGCTGCAGCTCGCCTGCCGGCTGGAACTCGCGCTCGATCAGGTCGACCAGTTCGACATCGCGGCACGGCACGGGAGCCGCGGCAACGGGCGCGGGAGCTTCGCCATTCCCGGGCCCTGCGCCGCGGGCGGGGGAGTGGATCGGGTCCGGGTGCATCCGTCAGGCTCCAGGTTGCGCGGGAAGCACGGGCGGGGGTGCGTGGCGCGCGAGCTCGTGCATCAGCTGCGGATCGGCCAGAAGGCGCCGCACCAGCTCCTCCGCGCCCGACTTGCCGTCCATGTAGGTCTGCAGGTTGGCCAGAAGGGTGCGCGCGTGCAGCAGCCGACGCAGTGCATCGACCTTGGTTGCCACGGCCGCCGGAGAGAAGTCCTCGATGCTCTCGAAACTCATGTCGACCGCCAGCCTGCCGTCGCCGCCGAGGGTGTTGGGCACGGTGAACGCGACCCGCGGCGCCAGCGCCTTCATGCGTTCGTCGAAGTTGTCGATGTCGATGTCGGCGAGGCGGCGCTGCGCGACGTCGGCGATGCGCCGCGACGACTGTCCGGACAGGTCGGCGAGCACGGCCATCACGAACGGCAACTGGACCTTCTTCTCGCTGCCATAGGTTTCGACGTCGTATTCGATCTGGACGCGGGGTGCGCGGTTTCGCGCGATGAATTTCTGGCTGCTGGCGTTCATGGCACTGCGGGCGGCGAGGACGGGGGCGGGAAGAACGGTGGGGCGTGCGGGTGTCCGGACGGGGTGCCTGGACCCTGCCCGCCCGAACCGGACCCCACTGCTGTGGTAAGAGCGCGCCTTCGCCGCGAAGTTCCGCTGGCCGTACGAGCCATGGGGTTGGCACGGGAATCCGACACGGAAATCGCGTGGAACCGTCGGCGCCCCGCGATCCCCACGGGACCGCGAGCGGCCCCGATCAGGGCACAATGCGCGTGGCCGCATACGCGTTGCGGCCGGCGCATTCCACGAGGTGACCCGATGTCCGATTCAGCTTCCGGCATGCCGCCGCGGCAGGCCGAACCCGCCGCGCAATCCCCGGCTCGTGCCGAGTCCAGGCCCGACCGCGGCGTGGAAGCCCGCCGCTTCGTGCGCGCGCACCCGCATGGTGTGCTTTCGACCCTGTCGAAGCGCCTGGACGGAGCGCCCTTCGGCTCGATCGCTCCCTTCGTACTGGACCACGCGGGCTGCCCGGTGATCCTGATCTCGACCCTGGCCGAGCACACGCGCAACCTCGACGCCGACCCGCGCTGCAGCCTGATCGCGCATCCCTGCGCGCAGGATCCGCAGGCGGCGGGCCGCGTGACCCTGGTGGGGCGGGCCGAACGCCTCGCGGACAAGCACCTGCTGGGGCCGCGCTACCTGCGCTACTTTCCCGAGGCGCAGGGATACTTCGGGATGCACGACTTCCACTTCTACCGCGTGCAGGTGCAGGCGGTGCGCTATATCGGAGGCTTCGGCAGCATCCACTGGATCGCCGCCGAGGACTTCGCTCCCGCCTCCAACACGCTGCACGACAGCGAGGAGTCGATCCTCGAGCACATGAACTCGGACCATGCCCACAACCTGCGCGCCTATTGCGCGCAGGTGCACGCCGTGCAGGCAAGCCAGGCCGAGATGATCGGAGTGGACGTCGACGGCTTCGACCTGCGCGCCGACGGGCGCGTGCTGCGCTTCGAGTTCGCCAGCCCGGCGAGGGATGCCGGGCAGGTACGCGAGCAGCTGGTCGCGCTGGCGCAGCGATGCCGCGCCGCGGGGATCAGCTGAACTTCACCTGACGGTCTTCAGGCGCTGCACCAGGTCGGCGTAGTCGACGGCGCCCGTGATGCGGGTGCCGTCGTGCAGGAAGCTGGTGGGGGTGCTCTCGATGCCCAGGCCCTGGCCCAGTTGCAGGTTGGCCTGCAACGCCTGCGAATTGCAGCTGGCGGGGGCATTCGGCGGCTCCTTGTGCTCGGTCATCCACGCCACCCACGCCTTGCCGCGGTCGGGGGCGCACCAGATGTCGCGCGCCTTCGCCGGCGAGTCCTTGCGGATCACCGGGAACAGGAACACGTGCACGGTCATGTTCCCGATGCGCGACAGGGTCTGGTCGAAGGCGCGACAGTACGGGCAGTACGGATCCTCGAACACCGCGACCTGGCGCGCGCCGTTGCCGTAGACCACCTTGAACGAGTCCTTCAGCGGCAGCTTGTTCCAGTCGACCTTCTGCAGCTGCTCGATGCGCTGCTTGGTCACGTTGACCCCGGTGCGCGTGTCGAGGATGTTGCCGGCGAACAGGAAGCTGCCCTTCTGGTCGGTATAGAACACGTGATCGCCGAAGTCGACCTCGTACAGGCCGGCATACGGCGTCTTGATGATGGTCGCCGACGCGGGGAAGTCGGGCAGCAGCCTGGACAGCGCGCGCCGCACTTGTTCGGTGCCGCTGTCCGCGTGCGCGCTGGCGGCGCCCAGCAGCGCCAGCGCGGTGGCAGCGCCCAGCAGGATTCGTTTCAGGTTCATGGCGGGAGATTCTCGTTCGGATTGCGCCGGGAAGTGCGGGCGGCGCGGGGTAACGTTGCGGCCGATCGGGTCTTGGCGGATGGCGCGTGCAGCGCGTGCAGGAGCGGCCGGATCGGATCGTTCAGAGGGGATCAGGAAAGCACCGCCCGCCCCGAAGCATAGCCGGCCAGGCAGGTCTTCAGCAGCGGCACGCGGTCGGTGGCGCGCAGGCCCAGCGCACGCAGCGGCGCCAGCCAATTGAACCCAGGGGAGTATAGGCGGTGCAGACCGTCCGTCGCCAGCTCCAGCGCCAGCACCTGCTCGGCGCGCGCGCGCGCATAGCGCCGCAGCACCGGCAGGCTGCCCGGCGTCTCGCCGGCGGCGCGGCGCCGCAGTACCGCGCCCAGGGCCTGCACGTCCTGCAAGCCGAGGTTCAAGCCATGCCCGGCCATCGGGTGCACCACATGCGCGGCATCGCCCAGCAGGGCCACCGCTTGCGCGGCCAGATCGTGCGCGCGCTGCAGCACCAGAGGCCAGGCGCCGATGCCGCTGCTGGCCTCCAACGGCGCCAGTTGCGGCGCGCCGAGCTGCGCCAGGTAGGGTTGCACCCGCTGCGCAAGTTGCCCCGGATCGAGCTGCCGCAGGGATTGCGCCAGCGCGTCCGGCGCCGACCACACGAGCGAGACCTGGGCCCGCCCCTGCAGCGTCGGCAGCGGCAGCAGCGCGAGCACGCCGCCGTCGTCGGTGAAGGTCTGCAGCGCGCTCGCTCCGTGCGGCGCGCCGCAGCTGAAATTGCAGACCACCGCGGTCTGCCCGTAAGGCTTGCTGCGCAGCCCGATCGAACTCCATTCGCGCACCCGGCTGGAGCGCCCGTCGGCACCGACCAGCAGCGCGCAGCGCAGGCTGGCGCCGCCGGAAAGCCCGAGCTCCCAGCCGCCGGCGTCACGACGCGCGTGCTCCACGACGTCGGGCAGCAGCTGCACGCCGCGCTCGAAGCGCAGCGCCAGGTCCAGCGCGCGCTCGATGGCGTCGGACTCGACGATCCAGGCCAGCGACTCCACGCCCTGCGCATAGGCGTCGAAGCGCAGTTCGGCGCCATCGGCACGCACGTGCATGCGCTGCACCGGCTGGATGCGCTCGGCGGGAACCTGCTCCCACACCCGCAGGCCCTGCAACAGCGCGCGCGATGCCGCGTTGACGGCATAGATCCGCTGCGCGAAGCAACCCGTCTCGGGCAACGCGGCGGCCGGCCTGGCGCCGCACAGGCGCACGTCCAGCCCGGCCTGCGCCAATGCCAGCGCCGCCGCCTTGCCCACCAGGCCGCCCCCCACCACCGCGACCTCGTCACGAAGCATGCCCATGCCTTTGCACCTATGCCTAGAATCGTCCGCAAACCCGCCCGCCGCTGCTTGATCCCCCGAGCTTCAGGCGCATTGTGCTACGCCATTGTGCGCCGCGCCGCACGCCAACCCGCATGCAGACCATGTCCGACCCGCCATTGCGCGCAGCCCACGCGCCCACGCCGCGCCGCATCCACGGCGCGCCGGACCGAGCATGCTCGGGCGCCTGATCCGCATCTTCCTTGCATCGCTGCTGGCGCTGGCGATCCTGCTGGTCGGCGGTGCCGGCCTGGTGCTGATGGCCTTCAACCCCGACGCCTTCAAGTCGGCGCTGATCGGCTCCGTGCAGCAGCGCTACCACCGACGCCTGCAGTTGCCCGGCTCGCTGCAATTGCACCTGTTCCCGCCGTTCACGCTGCAGACCGGGCCGATGCGCCTGAGCGAGACCGACGGCCACACCCCGTTCGCGCAGGCGGCCGACATGCGCCTGCATCTGGACCCGCTGGCGCTGCTGCGGCGCCATATCGTGATCGATGCCATCGAACTCGATGCGCCGCGCCTGCACCTGCGCCGCAGCCCCGACGGCAAGTGGAATTTCTCGGACCTGCTCGGCGCGCCGAGCGCGAAGGTGCCGGCGCTGGCCATCCACAGCCTGCGCGTGCGCAACGGGGACATCGTGCTCAGCGATGCGTCGCGCGGGCTTGAGGGCCGGCTCAGCCAGGTCTTCGCGAATGCCAGCGGCATCGGTCTCGCGGGATGGCACTCGCTGTCGCTGCGGGGCCACGCCGTGCTGGCCGCGCCCAGCGCCGATACTCGCTTCGAACTGCGCGGCCGCCTGCACGCCGATGTCGACGGCGGAGTCTCGCTGCGCGACGTCGTGCTGCGCAGCGACGGCCGGCTGTTCGGCAGTTCGCGCATGCTCAGCAACCTGCGCGGCGCCGTGCGCTGGACTCCGGCGCCGTCGCGCAGCCTGCAGCTTCGCGACCTGCATCTACGCGCGCAGGGCAGGATGGGGGACGGTCAACCGCTGCAACTGGAGCTCGACGACCCCTTGCTGCAGTGGAGCGATGTATGGACCCGCGTCGGACCGCTGCACGGCGATGCGCTGATCGGCGCCGCCCCCGATACCCTGCATGCGAGCCTGCGCAGCAGCCCCATCGACGGCCCCGCGGCGGACCTTGTGCTGGCGTTGCTGGATCTGCGCGTGCAACGCACCGCGCCGGCGCCGCTGGACCTGCGCCTGCAACTCGGCGCGCACCTGAACCTGCCCGCGCGCACCGCGGTGCTCGACTCCCTGCGCACACAGGCGGGCTGGGGCAAGGCACCGGGCCCCGGGACGTGGACCGCGCAGGGCCTGGGCAGCTACTCGCCGACCCAGGGATTGCAGCTGAGCCTGCATGGCGATGCACCCGGCCTGCCGCTGCGCCTGCAGGCGAACATGGACTCCGGCGTCCTGCGCCTGCAGGCGCAGACGCACGCGCTGCAGTTCGGATCGCTGCCGGACGCGCGCGCCTGGGAGCGCGCCGGCGCAGTGCTGCGTGAGTTTCCCTCCGGCACGCTGCACCTGCAGGCGGACTCGCTGAGCGTCGGAAAGCTGCAGCTCACGCAACTGGACGTCCAGGCGCATGACGACGCCTCGCAACTGGTGCTCGACAGTCTGCGCGCGCAGGCCTGGGGCGGGCGGCTGCAGGCCAGCGGCAGCGTGGCACTGGGCACGCCGGCAGCCCCGGGCAAGGCGCGAGGCGCCGCCGCGCCCGCGGCCACGCTGCAGGCGTCGCTGCGCGCGGCCTCGGCGACGGCGCTGCTGGATGCAAGCTCCGGAACCGCGCCGCTGGACGGCGAGACCGACCTGAGCACCGATCTGCAGTGGATGCCCCGCGAGCCCGGACCCAGCGGGAATGCGTCGCTGACGGTGCGCAACGGTCGGCTGCATGGCGTCGACCTGCGCGGCACGGCAACCCCCGACGCGAAGACCTCGAGCCCCTTCGCCCAACTCGACGCACGGGCCGCGCTGAGCAACGGCGTGGCGACGCTGCGAAGCCTGCGCCTGCGCACCGCGGCGGGCGACTGGCAGGGGCAGGGAAGCCTCGCCCTCGACACGCAGCAGTTGCGCCTGCTGCTGACGCCGTCGGCCGGCGCACGCACGCCGGCGCGCCGCGACGCGCGCGAATTGCGGATCGGCGGAACGGCTGCGCATCCGAGCTTCGCCTGGCAGACGGCGAGCGCGCCCGCCACCGCGCCGGCGGCTGGCGCCGCCTCGGCCCCGGGCCGCACCCTGAAGACCCCCTGAAGGGCTACAGCCCGAAGTAGGCTTCGCGCACGGCGTCGCTGGCCTCGAGCTGCTCGCGCGTGCCGCTGGCGCGCACCTTGCCGTGGTCGAGCAGGTAGCCCTGGTCGGCCAGCGCCAGGAAGGCCACGTTCTGCTCGGCGATGAGCAGCGAGGTGCCGCCCCCGATGGTCGTGCGCAGCACGTCGATGACCTGCTTGACGAACACCGGCGCCAGCCCCGACGACGGTTCGTCCATCAGCAGCAGCCTCGGCTCGGCCACCAGCACCTTGGCGATGCCCAGCATCTTGCGCTGCCCCCCGGACAGCGTCGAGGCCGCGTCGCGGCGCTTTTTCGCCAGGTCCGGGAACAGCTCGAACAGCTGCTCGCGGCGCTGCTTCATGCGCGCCTGCGCCAGGAAGTAGCCCCCCAGCGCGATGTTCTCGTCGATCGACAGCGTCGGGAACACCCCCAGCTCCGACATGAACGCGATGCCGCGCCGGATGCGCTGGTCCGGGCGCAGCGCATCGATGCGCTCGCCGTCGAACACGATCTGCCCCGCGCTGCACGGCAGCAAGCCGATGAGCGTGCGCAGCAGCGTGGTCTTGCCCGCGCTGTTGGCCCCCAGCAGCAGCACCGTCTGCCCCGGCTGCACCTGCAGGTCGATGCCCCACAGCACCTGCATCGCGCCGTAGCCGGCCTGCAGTCCCTGTACTTCCAGCGATGCCGACATGCTCTACGCCGCTCCAATGAAGGCCGCCACCACCTCCGGGTCGCGCGAGGCCGCCTCCAGCGGGCCCTCGAACAACATGCGCCCGGCCCCCAGCACGATCACCCGCGAGGTGATGCGGTTGAGAAAGTCCAGCAGGTGCTCCACCACGATCAGCGCGATGCCCCGCGCCGCCAGGCGCTGCAGCAGCGCCGCGATCGAGCCCAGCTCCGCCGGGTTCAGCCCCGCCCCGATCTCGTCCACCAGCAGCAGCCTGGGCCGGGTCGCCAGCGCGCGCCCCAGGTCCAGCAGCTTTTGCTGGTTCACCGTCAGCGAGCCCGCGCTGCGCTCGGCCACCTCCAGCAGCTCGATGTCGCGCAGGATCTGCTGCACCTCCCCGGCCCCCATGCGCACCGTGCGCGCCGCCACCTCCACGTTCTCGCGCACCGTCATGTCCCGGAACACCTTGGGCACCTGGAACGTGCGGTTGATCCCCGCGCGCGCGCGCTTGAACATCGGCAGCCGGTTGATGTCATGCCCCTGGAAGTCCACCCGCCCCGCGTCGGCGCGCAGCAGCCCCGAGATCACGTTGATGGTCGTGGTCTTGCCCGAGCCGTTGGGCCCCACCAGTCCCACGATCTCCCCCGGCGCCACCCGGAACGCCACCTCGCTCAGCACCACGTGCGCCCCGAAGTGCTTGTGCACCCCGCTCAGCTCCAGAAGAGTCTCAGAAGACATCGATCCCCCGGCGCTCGAACAAGGACAACACCCCACCCGGCAGGAACAGCACCAGCAGCACGATCAGCCCCCCGTAGATGAGCTGGAAGTACTGCGGCGTGGAAATCCCGATGACCGAGTACAGCGAGTACAGCAGCGCCGCCCCCACCATCGGCCCGATCACCGTGCCCACCCCGCCGAACAGCGCGAACACGATGGCGAACACC
>JAJYTY010000303.1 GCA_021792835.1 Pseudomonadota bacterium | reverse complement strand
GGCGGCGCAGCAACAGCACGCCGACGCGATGCACTGGCTCAGCCACTGCCACCTGCACGGGCTGGGGGTCGAGCGCGACCCCGACCTGGCGCTGATGTGGCTGCACCGCGCCGCCGCGCGCGGCCACGCGGTGGCGCGCGCGCAATCGCAGGCCTTGCGCCAGCTGTCGCTGCAGCGCGGCCTGCACGGTTGATTCAGTGCAAGGCGTACAGCGGGCCGTAGCCCAGCGGGCTGGGCATGCCGTTGATCACGTAGGCGACCTGCTTGCCATAGAAATAGGGCAGGCCGAGGTCGACGATCGGCGGCGAGGTCGACACCTGGGTCGCGATGTCGTTGAAAGCCACCAGGCTGGAGAAATTCAGCGACGAGTAGTTCGCCACCAGCATCTGCGAGTTCAGCGACGCCGGGTAGGCGGCGCCGCTGGACGCGCTGAGGGTGATCGGCAGGTTCAGCAGCGAGCTGGGCACGTAGTTGCCCTGACTGTCGACCGGGACCCCGCTGAGCGCGGCGAAATAGAAGTTCGACCCTGAATCCAGGAAGGACCCCGGATAGGCCTGGCCCTGCAGGGTCACCGTCAGGTTGCCCCTGGTATCGGCCGGGATCACGCTGAAGCCGGCCACCGAGTTGTCGGATTGCGTGCCCACGCCCAGGCTCAGCACACCGTAGGTGGTCGCGGCCCCGGTGTCCGCGACCGCCGGCATCGCCAGCACGATGCCGTTGTTGTCGGAACTGGCCAGCATGGCGACCGGATTGCTCACCTTCGCCGAAGCGGCGGGTTGCGGCGTCAGCTCGGTGCAGCTGGTGGCGGTGCAGCCGTAGTACGGCCCCGGGTCGGTGACGAAATGCCCCACCCCGAGCAAGCCGTTGCCCTGCAACTTCTGCAGCGTGCCGACATCGGTGCTGCCGCTGGAGCAGCCGCTAGGCGCCGCAGGCAGGCCGCTGGCTCCGATGACCTGGATCGGCAGCGGGCCGGCGGTCTCGCCGCCCAGCCCGACCGTGGCATGGCTGACCGCGCCCCAGATGTAGCCGCCGAGAAAGCGCGCGCACTCGGCCAGGCTGGCGCCGCCGGTGGTGGTGTCGGCCGGCAGGTCCAGCCCGCTCACCGCGCTTTGCAGCACGCGCAGGCCGTAGGAACCGGTGTCGAGCACCACGTGGTCGATGGTGCGGCAGTTGCCCGAGGCGTCGCACACCCGCAGCGTGACGTAGGGAATGTTGACCGTCGGCGTGTCGATGGCGGAGTAGGACTCCACCGTCACCAGCATCTGGTTGCTGCCAACCGCCGGCGGCGCCGGGCTCGACACAGCGCTGCCGCCGCCTCCGCCGCAGCCGCCGAGCAGCAAGGCGAGCGCGAGCGGGGCTGCCAGCGCCGCGCGCGGCACGCGGCACGCCGCGACCCGCGGCCTCACGGCTGCACCCCCAGCGCGGCCAGGTCGACACCGGCCGGCACCAGCGCCGGCGCGTAGGCGGAGCCTGAATACGCGCGCATATGACCCGCCGCGTGCGCGACGATGCTGGGGTCGTGCACCGCCACCGGGGCGCGATAGCCGGGGCCCGGGTGGGCCTGCAGCCATGTCCGGTAGGCGGGGAAGTAGCTGCCCAGCAAGTTTTCGAGGTCCGGAATCGTCGGCCCCGACCAGGCGATCGCGAACACGATGCCGTCGCTTCCAGCGTATTCGTGCACCGTGACTCCCGACGGCGTGGTCACCGTGGTGTCGCTGATGGAGGACGGCTGCGCCGAGCGCAGCATGTGCGCGGGCTGCAGGACCTGCCCGTCGGCCGACGCATCCGCCGCGGGGGCGCCCAGCGCGGCCTGCGCGGACGGCGCGCAAGGCAGCGCCAGCAGCGCGATCAGCGCGGCCCCGTGCAGAGTTGCGCGCGCCGGTTTCGCCAACCGTTTCGCCAACCCGATGGCTCGATGGATCCGCAGCATGGCTGGAGCTTCCCGAGGCCGTTGGGATCGGCCTTGCGGCACCCACTATAACGGCGCGCGGCCGCGCAAAAGCTGCTCAAGGCCAAGCAAAAGGTCGTTGGCGTTCCGCCTGGCGGACCTCGCGCGGCTTGCGCCCCTCACGAAGCTTCAGGCTTGCGAAAACTCGATGCTGCCCTGCGGCAGCAGGTACAGCACCAGCGCACGCCCATGGCTCACGGTGGGGCGGTGCGCGCTTCCCGGGCCGTACACGACCCAGCCCGCACCGCTGCCGTCGAAACGCGCCGATTCGTCCAGGGGCATCACGAGGTCGATCTCGCCCAGTGGATGCACATGGTGCGGGCCTGCAATGTCTTGCATGTCGACGACATCGACCGAGAAACCCTGCAGCGCGTCCTCGGGCTTGAACACACGTCCGTAGCGAATCCCTCCCGCCTCGCGCCGGCACAACTCGCCCTGCGCGACGCCCTGCTCGCAGACCTCGCGCAGGCGCAGGAACATCGGGCTTGCGGGCCCGAAGCGCGCGTTCAGATCCTCCTGCAGGCGCGCATCGAGGGCCTGCCCGGAGATCGCCGAACTCAATTCGGCAATGGCTTGATGCAAGGCGGAAATCGTGGACATGGCGTAGGGCTGACAGTTGTGGCGACGCGCAAGATGCAGTATTGTGCGTCAGTGAATCTAGATTTCCTTCACCGCGATGTCAAGCACTATATTGCATGAAGATCGGCTTGCCGAGTTCGACGCGTCGCCTCGCGGCGCGCGCAGCGGCTCGCCGCAGCGCCACCCCTTCCTGGTCGCGCTGGGCGAACGGGTGCGCGCGCTGCGGGCGCGCCGCGGGCTGACGCGCAAGGCCGTGGCGCTGGCGTCGGAGGTCTCCGAACGCCACCTGGCGAACCTGGAGAGCGGGGTCGGCAATGCGTCGATCCTGGTGCTGCTGCAGGTGGCGCAGGCGCTGCAGTGCTCGCTGGCCGAACTGCTCGGCGACGTCACCGCATCGTCGCCCGAATGGCTGCTGATCCGCGAACTCCTCGAGCACCGCGACGAAGCCACGCTCAAGCGCGTGCGCGCC
>JAJYTY010000302.1 GCA_021792835.1 Pseudomonadota bacterium | reverse complement strand
TGCCGCGTCACCGTGGTGCCGGCGCAGACCCGCGCCGAGGAGGTGCTGGCGCTGCGCCCCGACGGCGTGCTGCTGTCGAACGGACCCGGCGACCCGGAGCCCTGTGATTACGCGATCGCCGCCACGCGCGAGCTGCTGCAGCGCGGCACGCCGATGTTCGGCATCTGCCTGGGCCACCAGATCCTGGCGCTGGCGGCCGGCGCCCGCACCTTCAAGATGAAGTTCGGGCACCACGGCGCCAACCACCCGGTGCGCGACCTCGACACCGGGCGCGTCAGCATCACCAGCCAGAACCATGGTTTCGCGGTGGACGCCGACTCGCTGCCGGCGAACCTGCGGCCCACCCACGTCTCGCTGTTCGACGGCACGCTGCAGGGCTTCGCCTACACCGATCGCCCGGCGATGAGTTTCCAGGGACACCCCGAGGCCAGCCCGGGGCCGCACGACATCGGCGAGCTGTTCGACCGCTTCAAGTCGATGATGCTGGCCGCCCGCGCGCCCGCCTGAAGGCGCAGCACCAACCCGCTCCCGCAAGCGCCATGCATCCCTTCGGCATCACCGATCTTCCGCTGTACGTCGTGGGCGTCGTGTTCATCGTGCTGCTGCCGGGGCCGAACTCGTTGTACGTGCTCGGCCTGGCTGCGCAGCGCGGCGTGCGCGCCGGCTACCTCGGCGCATGCGGGATCTTCATCGGCGACAGCGTGCTGATGCTGATGGCGGCGGCCGGACTGGCCAGCCTGCTGCAGGCCGTGGCCTGGCTGTTCATGCTGGTCAAGTTCGCCGGCGCCGGCTACCTGGCGTGGATCGGCCTGGCGATGCTTCGCGCGGGCCTGCGCAACTGGCGCCGTGCGGAGGTCCCGGCGGCGCCGCAGGCGCGCGTGGACGCCGCGCACCCGCTGCTCAAGGCGCTGCTGATCAGCCTGCTGAACCCGAAGGCGATCCTGTTCTTCATTTCCTTTTTCATCCAGTTCGTCGAACCCGGCTACGTCCACCCGGCGCTGTCCTTCCTGGTGCTCGGCGCGATCGTGCAGCTGTTCAGCGCGCTGTACCTGTCGACGCTGATCTTCGCCGGCGCGCGCCTGGCCGAGGCCTTCCGGCGTCGGCGTCGCCTCGCGTCGGGGCTCACCGCGGGGCTGGGAATGGCCTTCATGGCCTTCAGCGCCCGCCTGGCCACCGCGACCCCGCACTGACAAGCCACAGGCCCCCGAGCGCGTCGACCGACCACGAACCCGAGCCCACCTTCCACCGAAGCTGCCTCATGCCCAAGCGCACAGACATCCAATCCATCCTGATCATCGGCGCCGGCCCGATCGTCATCGGCCAGGCCTGCGAGTTCGACTATTCCGGGGCGCAGGCCTGCAAGGCGTTGCGCGACGAAGGCTACCGGGTGGTGCTGGTGAACAGCAATCCGGCGACCATCATGACCGACCCGGAGACCGCCGATGTCACGTACATCGAGCCGATCACCTGGCAGGTGGTCGAGCGCATCATCGAGCGCGAGCGTCCGGACGCGGTGCTGCCGACGATGGGCGGACAGACTGCGTTGAACTGCGCCCTCGACCTGCACCGCAACGGCGTGCTGGACAAGTACGGCGTCGAGCTGATCGGCGCGCGCCCGCAGGCCATCGAGAAGGCCGAGGATCGCCAGCTGTTCAAGCAGGCGATGACGGCGATCGGGCTGGAGTCGGCGCGCTCGGGAGTCGCGCATTCGATGGACGAGGCGTGGGCGGTGCAGAAGACCATCGGTTTTCCGACCATCATCCGTCCCAGTTTCACGCTGGGCGGAACCGGCGGCGGCATCGCCTACAACCCGGAGGAGTTCGAGGCCATCTGCAAGCGCGGCCTGGAAGCCTCGCCGACCAGCGAACTGCTGATCGAGGAGTCCCTGATCGGCTGGAAGGAATTCGAGATGGAAGTCGTGCGCGACCGCGCCGACAACTGCATCATCGTGTGCTCGATCGAGAACCTCGACCCGATGGGCGTGCACACCGGCGACTCGATCACGGTGGCGCCGGCGCAAACCCTGACCGACAAGGAATACCAGATCATGCGCGACGCCAGCATCGCGGTGCTGCGCGAGATCGGGGTCGACACCGGCGGCTCCAACGTGCAGTTCGCGATCAACCCGCGCGACGGGCGCATGATCGTCATCGAGATGAACCCGCGCGTGTCGCGCTCGTCGGCGCTGGCGTCGAAGGCCACCGGCTTCCCGATCGCCAAGGTGGCGGCGAAGCTGGCGGTCGGCTACACCCTCGACGAACTGCGCAACGAGATCACCGGCGGAGTCACGCCGGCTTCCTTCGAGCCGACCATCGACTACGTCGTCACCAAGGTGCCGCGCTTTGCCTTCGAGAAGTTCCCGCAGGCCGACTCGCGGCTGACCACGCAGATGAAGTCGGTCGGCGAGGTCATGGCGATCGGGCGCAGCTTCCAGGAGAGTTTCCAGAAGGCGCTGCGCGGGCTGGAGGTCGGGGTCGACGGACTGAACCAGAAGACCATCGACCGCGAGATCCTCGAGCGCGAACTCGGCGAGCCCGGGCCCGAGCGCATCTGGTATCTCGGCGACGCCTTCGCGCAGGGCTTTTCCATCGACGACGTGTACCAGCTCACGCACATCGACCCCTGGTTCCTAGCGCAGATCAAGGACATCGTCGACGTCGAACTGCAGCTCGAGCGCAAGCGCCTCGAGGACCTCGACGCGCCCAGCCTGCGCTGGCTCAAGCGCAAGGGCTTTTCCGACCGCCGCCTGGCCTACCTGCTGCGCAGCACCGAGGGCGCCGTGCGCAAGCGTCGCCACGAGCTCAAGGTGCGTCCGGTCTACAAGCGTGTGGACACCTGCGCGGCCGAGTTCGGTACGCAGACCGCCTACCTGTATTCGACCTACGAGGACGAGTGCGAGGCCGAGCCGAGTTCGCGCAAGAAGATCGTCGTGCTCGGCGGCGGGCCCAACCGCATCGGCCAGGGCATCGAATTCGACTACTGCTGCGTGCACGCGGCGCTGGCGATGCGCGAGGAC
>JAJYTY010000301.1 GCA_021792835.1 Pseudomonadota bacterium | reverse complement strand
GGGCGGAAATCGCGTAGAAGCTTTCGCTGACGTCCGCGCTCGAGCCCAGTCGCACCAGCGCGCGGTCGCGCAGCAACTGCGGCGTGGACCAGTCCGGCGCCGCGAAGGCGCCCATCCCCGACTGCCCGAAGCTCGCCAGCAACGCGCTGTCCTCGAACTCCCCGACCACCTGGGGACGGATGTCGTGGCGCGCCAGCCAGTCGTCCAGCCGCGCGCGCAGCGCCGCATGCGGGGTGGGCATCAGCAGCGGCAGGCGACCCAGCAGATCCGGGAAGGCCACGCCCTCCACCCGCCGCGCCAGCGCGGCCTGGGCGAACCAGGCCACCTGGGCGCTGCCGAGCAGCCGGCTGTGCAGCCTCAGGCTGGGCTGGATCGGCGCCGCGCGATCGCCCAGCACGATGTCCAGCCGGTGCAGCGCCAGCTCGGCCAGCAGGTCGTCGAATTCCCCCTCCAGCCCCACCAGGCGTATCGCGGCGCCTTCGCACACAGGCCCCAGCAGTTGCTGCACCACCAGCTTGGGCAGGCTGTCGGCGATTCCCACGCGCAGCACCGCGCCCTCGCCCGCCGCCGCCTGTGCGACGGCCTGGGGCAGGCGCTCGGCAAGCTGGAACATCGGCTCGGCCAGCTCCAGCGCCGCGCGCCCGGCGGGGGTCAGCTCCACGCCGCGCGCCCGCACGCGCAGCAGCGTGAAGCCCAGGTCGCGTTCGAGGTCGCGCACCTGGGCGCTGACCGTCTGCACGGCGACCCCCAGGCGCCGCGCCGCGGCGCTCATGCTGCCCTCGCTGGCCACCACCCAGAAATACTGCAGATGTCGCAGCTTGTACGCAGCCATCGGTCGGTCTCCGTCTTCGGCAGCCTGTCCCCGGGCCTTCCCAAGGACGCGAATCCTTCGTTTTTTTCGAAAACATCCTCCCTTAAATGTAGATGATCTCGAAGGCTCCAGGAGCTGGGAATCGGTATACTGGGCGCGTGTCCAATTGTTACCGAACAGCGCAAGACCGGGTGCGACGGCGCGCCGCGCCGCCCGCCCACGGAGCCGATTCCATGCCTGCCCAAACCCGCCATTCCCCAACCCCGCGCAACACCCGCACCGCCGCGCGCCTGATCGCGCTCGCAGTGGCGGCCGGCCTGCTGCTGTCGGCCTTCGACGTCTCGGCCGCCCGGCTGGGAGGCGGGCGCGCAAGCGGTCTGTACCGGCCCCAGGTCACCCGCAACGCGCCCGCCAGCCCGTCGGCGGCCGGTACCCCGCGCCAGGCGGGCCCGCAGGCGCAGTCGGCAGGCACCCCGCGCGCCGCCGGCCCGGCCGCCGCGGCGCCGCAGGCGGGCCGCTGGCTCGCCCCTCTGGCCGGACTGGCCGCCGGGCTCGGGCTGGGCGCGCTGCTGTCCCACCTGGGACTCGCTCCGGCGTGGGGTTCGTGGCTGATGGTGCTGCTGTTCGCGCTCGCCGGCTACGCCCTGTTGCGCTCGCTGGGCACCGGCAGCCGGGCACGCGGCACGTCGGTGCTCGGCCCGCGCTGGCCGTCGGCGGGCGCCGCGCAGCCTCCGGTCGCCCCGCCGGCCGCCGGCGACGCCAGCTTCGACGACCAGGCTTTCGTCGCTTCGGCGCGCGAGCTGTTCCTGCGCCTGCAGCAGGCGCACGACAGCGGCGACCTCGCCACCCTGCGCGACGCCACCACGCCCGATCTGTTCGAACAATTCCGCCGCGACTTGATCCGCCTCGGTGATGACGAGCAGTCCACCGAGGTGCTGAGCCTGCAGGCCCATATGCTCGAACGCGTCGAGCACCCTCTGGGCGAGCTGGCCAGCGTGCGCTTCTCCGGCCTGCTGCGCGAGGGGCCGCGGGCCGGTGCGCCCGAGTCCTTCGACGAAGTCTGGCATTTCACCCGGCCACGCGACCGCGGCACGGCCTGGCTGCTCGCCGGCATCCAGCCCGCGTCCTGATCTCGACCGGCCGCTGGGCGCGCTTGCTGGGTTCCACCGGAGACCGACGATGAAACGCATCGTGCTGTTCCTCGCCACCAACCTGGCGGTGCTGGTGGTGCTGGGCGTGGTCACGCGCCTGCTCGGGCTGGACCGCTTCCTCGGCGCCTACGGGCTGGACCTGCCCGCGCTGCTGGGCTTCGCCGCGGTCATCGGCTTCGGCGGCGCCTTCATCTCGCTGCTGCTGTCCAAGACCCTGGCCAAGTTCGGCACCGGCGCCCAGGTCATCGAGCAGCCGCGCGACCCCTCCGAGGCCTGGCTGCTCGACACCGTCTCGCGCCTGGCCAGCGCCGCCGGCATCGGCACGCCCGAGGTGGCCATCTACGAAGGCGAACCCAACGCCTTCGCCACCGGTGCGCGCCGCGACCACGCGCTGGTGGCCGTGTCCACCGGGCTGCTGCAAGCCATGTCGCGCGAGCAGGCCACCGCGGTGCTCGGCCACGAGATCAGCCACATCGCCAACGGCGACATGGTCACCCTCACCCTCATCCAGGGCGTGGTCAACACCTTCGTCGTGTTCCTCTCCCGCGTCGTCGGCTTCGCCGTCGACTCCGCGCTGCATCGCGGCGACTCCGAGTACCGCGGCCCCGGCGTGGGCTACCTGCTGACCACCCTGGTGTGCGACATCCTCTTCGGCGTGCTCGCCAGCCTGATCGTCGCCTGGTTCTCCCGCCAGCGCGAGTTCCGCGCCGACGCCGGCTCGGCCGCGCTGCTCGGAACCCCCCAGCCCATGATCGCCGCGCTGCGCCGCCTGGGCGAGCTGCAGCCCGGCGCGCTGCCGCGCAACCTGGCCACCTCCGGCATCACCGACCGCCCCGCCTGGATGCAACTGTTCGCCAGCCACCCCCCACTCGAGCAGCGCATCGCCGCGCTGCAGCAGCCGCGCGGCTGAGACCGCGCGCCCCGACCGCGATGGACATCGATCCGCCGGCCTCGCAGGCGGCCCTGCGCCGCGTGGCGCTGGGCCTGCTGCTCATCGTGCTGCTGGGCCTGGGCTACCTGGTGCTGCAGCCCTTCCTGGCTTCGGTGGCGTGGGCGATG
>JAJYTY010000061.1 GCA_021792835.1 Pseudomonadota bacterium | reverse complement strand
ACGGCTGCACGGCGGACGAAAAAAAACCGGCTCGCATGCGGGCCGGTCTTCATTGTCTGGTGAGACTGGTGGGGGCACAAGGATTCGAACCTTGGACCTACTGATTAAGAGTCAGCTGCTCTACCAACTGAGCTATACCCCCGAAAGCCGGTCATCATAACGCAAAAATTCCGGGCTGGATAGCCGCAGCGAGCGGTCGCCGAATGCACGCGAATGCCCAGTCGCTTCGGGTCGCCTGGTCGGCGTGGAACGCGCTACACCCCGTTCCAGCGGCGCACGGCACCGACGTCCACGTGCACGAAGTCCGAATGCGGGTAAAAGCCCACGCCGCCTGCGCGCATGGAAAGCGCCAGGTCGCGCAGGCGCGGCAACTCGAGGCCGGGAATGCGGATGTCGGCCGCCATGCCGCGCATGTGCAGGCTGGCGCGCGCCACGCCGTGGCTGCGCGCGCGCAGCGCGGCATTGGTCGCGGCGGAGCGGTAGCCGCTGATCAGCTGGATCGGCTGCGAGCTGCCGACGTGCCGGCGCAGCGCGTACAACAGGTCCAGCAGTCCGAGGTCGATCGGATGCACCTCGCCGGTGCGGAAGTCGCGCAGCAGGTGGTCGACGTCGCGCAGCGCCTGCGGCAGGTAGCGCCCCTGCTCCCAGTACACCGTGCGCAGTGTCTCCCCGGTGTGCAGGTTCTGGAAGGCCAGGGCGCGCACCGCCGGCGCCTGGCGCTGCGGCAGCGCGTCGGCGCGACGCGGCAGCAGCCCGCTGCCCAGCGCGACTGCGGCGGTGCCGGCCGTCAGCAGCTGGCGGCGGGTGCGATCGGGGGGCTGCGGCGGGTTCATGCGGGCTGGGTGGTGATCGGGCGGGGCGGCAAGGGCGCGATACTACGCGATCGCCGCGTCCCGGCGCGCAGCCCCTTGTGCTTGCCGGGTCTTGGCGACACTCAGCGCGGCGCAGCCGGGCTCGACGCGGGTGCGGCGTCCGCGTCCGCGGCCGCCGGAAGATCGATGCGTTCGGCGATCGATGGCGGGCGCTCGAGCAGGCGGCGTGCCAGCGGCCAGTCGATGCGCGAGTCCAGGCGGTGCCGGCGCGCCAGCGCATGCAGCGCGCGCAGGTCGCTGTCGACGTCGCCACGCCGATACACGTCGGGGTCGGACTCCAGCCACAAGCTGCCGTCGGGAAGCTCGGCGAGCAACCATGTCTGGTAGACGATATCCACCGGGGTGCCCTGGCGTACGGAAGCGAACAGCGAGCCGGCGTGGTCGTCGCGCAGCCGGATGCAGCCGTGGGTGCGAAACGTGTAGATGCTCGACGGCGCATTCGTGCCGTGGATGCCGTAGCCGTTCGCGTTCAGGCCGATCCACCAATGGCCCAGGGGGTTGTCGGGGCCGCTCGGGACCTGTGGCGCGAGCGGCTTGCCTTCGCGTCGTGCCTCCTCCTGGATCGACGCGGGCACGTGCCACACGGGGTCGCTGCGCATCTGCGCCACGCGCAGGCGCCCGGTCGGAGTGGGCCAGTCGGGTCGTCCCAGCGCCACCGGGTAGGCCGCCGCCAGCACGCCGTCGCGCCAGCGAAACAACATGCGTTCGGGAATGTTGATCAGCACTCCGTCGCGCGGCCCGTCCGGCGGAACGACCTTGCGGTTGTCGATGCGCAGGCAGACCCCCACGGGCAGGATCGCATCGATCCGCAGCCGGTTGTCGCGCAGCAGCCGCGACAAGGGCTCGCCGTAGCCGGCGGCGATCGACGAAAGCGTCTGCCCGGGCTCGACGCAGTGGGTCGAGACGCCGCCGACGAGTTGCCGCGAAAGCCTCGCCGTCCCGGCGGCGTCGGCGCGCTCCGGCAAGCCCGTCGAGACGGGCAGCGAGGCAGGCGGGGACGGCGTCGGCTGCGCCGCGCAAGGCGCGGCCAGGCAGGCGCCGCACAAGGCGGCCAGCAGCGCGCGGCGCAGCGCGGCCGGGGGCGAGGGCGGGATCATCGAGGCACCACTCTACCCGACGCGACGCGGACGTGGCGCGGCGGGGTCGCAGGCCGGGATTCAGGCCGGATTCAGGCTGCGGTGCCGCGGGGGCGGCGTCGCGCCTCGGCGGCGCGCAGTTCGCGCTGCATGCGCTGGCGCAACTGGCCGATGCGGGCCGCCTCCTGGCCGATCCGTGCCAGGCGCGCCAGCAGCGGATCACTGCTGGCCAGCAGGGCTGGTTCGGGATCCGGCTCCGCGCTGGCCGCCGGGGAGAGCCGACGCAACACGCGCTCGCGGGAGGTGTCGATCCAGTCCAGCAGGTCCTCGCCGACGCGTCCCTGCGCCTGCAATTGCGCACGCAGCAGGCGCAGCGACGCCAGTTGCGACGCCAGCAGGTAGGCGTGGGTGATGATCTGCGCCAGTTCCTGCGGCGCACGTCGCCGGGCCTCGGGTTCTTCCAACATGCGTCCGTACAGCCCGGTCACCGCCGCCAGCGTGTCGAACAGCTGCTTGCGCGCCACGCGGAACTCCCGCTCCTCGCCCGGCACGCGGCTGAGCACGGCCTGCGCATAGCGGCTCAAGCCCCCCAGCAAGTCGCGCAGCTGGCGCGGTGCGTCCATGTATTCCCAGCGCGGCAGCACATGGCTGAAGCCCCATGCCAGCGCGGCGCCGATGGCCGTGTCGAGCAGGCGCTGCTGGACCAGGAAGTGCATGTTCTCCTGCAGCAGGTGCGCAAGCAGCAGCGCCAGCACGCTGCCGGCCATCGCGGTGAAGCGGTAGTGCGTGGTGACGAAGGTGCGCGCCAGCGCCACCGCCAGGAACAGCGCCGCCAGCAGCCAGGCCATGGTCGGGTCCAGGCTCAGGAACGCGGCCACCAGCACGCAGCCGGCGACGGTGCCCAGCAGACGGTCGCGGATGCGCTGGCGCGTGACCCCGTAGTTGGGGCGCAGGATCACCGCGATGGTCAGCGCGATCCAGTAGTCGTGCTGCTGGTGCGCGAACAGCAGCCGTGCCACCAGCAGCGAGCACGCCAGCGCCAGCGCCAGGCGCACCGCATGACGGAAGATGGGCGAAGCCAGGCGCAGGTGCGACAGCACCTGCCGCGGGTCGTAGCGCCAGGCGCTGACGAACAGTCGCACGTCGGGCAGGTCCGGGAAGGCCGGAGGTGCGTCGCGCGTGGCGTACGCGTCATGCAGCGAGCCGATCAGACGGTCGGCCTGGCGCAGGGTCTGCAACTGCGCATCGAGCGTGGCCTGCGCGGTGCGCAGCCGCTCGTCGGGGCTGCCTGCGAGCAGTTCGGCGGCACGGCGCTGCACGGCGTCCCAGCGCGTCGCATCCGGGGCGGGCAGCGCGGCGTCGCGGTCGTGCAGCAGGCCCAGCGCGAGCGCATCCAGGGCCTGGGCGCCGCGCTGCATGCCGGAGCCCAGCGCATCGAGGATGTCGGTGCCGTCGAAGGTCTCGCGCAGCGCCGCGGTGTCGGTCTGCGCCCCGAGCTGGGCCTCGAACAGATCCAGTGCGATCAGCAGCATCTGCGTCCACAGCGCGTCGCGCGGCGCGCGCCCCTCGCGCAGCACCAGGTCGCGCGCCGATTGCAGCGCGTCGTTCACCGCACCCTGCAGCGCCGCGGCCTGCGCGTAGGCGTCGCCGTCACCGGGCGCGGCCGGCCGCGCGACCTGGCGCAGGTACAGCTGCGCCTGCCAGCGCATGTACGCGCTCAGGCTGTCGATCAGCTCGGCCAGCGCCTGCTGCTTGGTGCGCCCGCGCAGCGCCCGTCCCAGCAGCAGCGCGTAGACGGTGTAGGCCAGCGCCCCGAGCAGCAGCAGCGCGGTGCCCGCGAGCAGCGCGGAGGGGTTCGGCGGCGCCGGGATGCCCAGGGTGATGATGGTGATGAACAGCAGGCAGAACGCGATCGCGATGGCCCGCTTGCCCCACAGGCTGACGAGTCCGGCGACGAAGCCCAGCAGCGGGACCACCGCCAGCTGCAGCCAGGGGTGGTTGTCGGTGGCCCACACCGCGGCGAAGCACAGTGTGCCTGCGAAGGACGCGAACAGCAGTTCGACCGCCTTGATGGCGGCCGGCGCCGGGTTGTCGGCGAAGGACACCATCAGCGCGCCGCTGGCCAGGCTCAGCGCGGGGCCCATGCCGCCGATGGCGTAGCCGACGAAGCCCAGTGCGAGGGTGCCGGTGGCCGAGATCAGTCCGCTGGTGAAATAGCGGCTGAACACGACGCGGCTGAGGCTGTCCAGGGATTTCATCGGCGAAGGCGGGAGGCAGGGATCGCGGCGTAGGCGTGGCCCACGATCTTAAGGAATGACCGTCATGCCTGCGCCGCGAGGAGTCGGAGCGATGCGGATGCATAAATATTCATGGCTGACGCATGCATGATTCCCCTAGTATTCGATGTTTTGTCGACCCTCGTACGGCCGAAGCCCCCAAGCTCGACTGCGCTCCAGCCATGCTGCAGAAGATTTCCACCCGCCAGCTGCGCGCAGGCATGTACATCGAACGCTTCGAAGGTTCGTGGCTGCAGCACCCGTTCTGGCGCGGTTCCTTTCTGGTGCGCCACGACGAGGAGCTGCGCACGATCCGCGACAGCGGAGTCGATGAGGTGTGGATCGACCTGCGCAAGGGCATCGCACCGCTCGATGAACCGGGGTCGCAGGCGCCGGCGCACGCCGCGCCGCCCGGCGACCCGGCGCCGGAGGCTTGCGCGGGCGATGCTGCTGCCGTGCGCGAACCGCGGGTCGATTTCGGCGAAGAGGTGCTGCAGGCGCGCCGCATCTACGACGGCTCGCGTCCGATGCTGCGCTCGATGTTCGAGCAGGCGCGGCTGGGGCGCGCGATCGATGCCGCGGGCGCCGCGGAACTGGTGGAGCAGATCTCCGAATCGGTGCGGCGCAACCCGTGGGCCCTGCTCAGCGTGGCGCGTCTGAAACTTGCCGACGAATATACCTATATGCATTCGGCGGCGGTGTGCGCGCTGATGATCGCCTTGTCGATGCAGATGGGGCTGGACGAGGCGCAGACCCGCGACGCCGGCATGGCGGGCATGCTGCACGACGTGGGCAAGGCGCTGGTGCCTGCGGCCATCATCAACAAGCCCGGAAAGCTCAATTCCTCCGAGCTGCAGGCCGTACGTACCCATCCGCAGCGCGGCTTCGATCTGCTTCGGCGCATGGGCGGCGTCGCCGCGGCGGCGCTCGACGTATGCCTGAACCACCACGAGAAAATGGACGGCAGCGGCTATCCGAACAGCCTGCCCGCCGAGCGCATCTCCCGTGTGGCCCGCATGGGGGCGGTGTGCGACGTGTACGACGCCACCACGTCGAACCGCCCCTACAAGACGGCCTGGGACCCGGCCGGGGCGCTGCGGCGCATGGCGGGCTGGAGCGGGTCGCACTTCGACGACGAGGTGTTCCAGCACTTCGTGAAAAGCGTGGGGATCTACCCCATCGGCAGTTTCGTGCGCCTGGAGTCGGGCGCGCTGGGGGTGGTGGTCGAGCAGGGGACGGATTCGCTGCTGGCCCCGAAGGTGCGGGTGATGCTCGATGCCGCCACGCGCGCGCGGCTGGGCCCGCGCATCGTGGACCTCGCGGCCGCGGGCAGCCACGACCGCATCGTCGGCGTGGAAGACCCCTTCCAGTGGGGCCTGGCGCAGCCGGGCGAATACCTCTGACGACGCGCCGCGCCAGGCCGGGACCCTTTCGGGGCCGGCGCAGACAGGCAGATCGGGGGCGCCGGCGCTCTCAGGCCGCCGCCCGGCGCAGCAGCGTGTACAGCTCGTCCTTGAGCTTGAGCTTTTGCTTCTTCAGGGTCTCGATGGTCACCGAGTCGGCGGCCTCGATGCCGTCCTCCAGGTTGCGGATGCGTTGATCGAGTTCGTTGTGGCGGTCGAACAGCCGCGCGAAGTGGGCATCGGCGGTTTTCAGCTGGGAAATCAGGTCGCGGTATTCGGGAAACACGTCGTTCTCCTGGTCGTGGACAGGGCGTCGGCCGATCCCGCCGCCGGACGCGAAGCCCGGCAACGCTCGCCGCCCAGTATAGGAACGACTCCGCGCCCGCGCCATGCGGCGCGCCGCATGGCGCGGGCCCGGCTCAGGCTTGCGCGTGCGCGGCTCGCCACGTCGCCACCCGCGGTGCCAGCCCCGGCAACGCGCGCAGCACCAGCACGCCGTCCGGCGCGCGCCCCAGCGCCGGCGACGAGCCGCCGGCCCAGATCTCGATGTGCGACGGCAACGCGGCGCGCAGCGCGCGCAGGGCGTCCAGCACCTGCGCCTGCGCTGGCTGCGCGCTGAAGCTCAGCGCGACCACGTCGGCCTGGTGCGCGCGCGCCGCCCGCACGATGTCGTCCAGCGGCGTCTGCACTCCCAGGGATACGCAGTGGCAGGCCTCGAGCGCCAGCATCGCCTCGGCCATCAGCAAGCCCAGCCCGTGGGGCTCGTGGACGATGGTGGTCAGCAGCACCCGCGGGCGTCCCGGCGCGTCGGCGCCAGCAGCCGGGATCACCGCGATGGCGCCGCGCAGCACCCGTTGCAGCACCTCGGAGAACTGGTGCTCCTCGAAGACCTCGAGCTCGCCGCGCATCCAGGCGGCACCGACCTCGGTGCTCAGCGGGGCTACCAGATCGACGACGAAGCGCTGCAGCCCCAGGCGCATCTGCGCCTGCAGCAACTCGCGCTGCAGCCCGGCGGGGTCGTGCTCGCGCAGCAAGGCGAGCAGGCGCTGCAGCGCCGCCGTGCCGGCAGGCGCCGCGGCCAGCCCCTGCGCGGCATGCTGCGCGAGCATCGCCTCGAGCTGCTCGCGCGCAAGTCCGACGACGCGCCCCGGCCTGTGGCCCAGCACGAGCAGGCGTCGCAGCAGCCGCAGCCGGCCCACCTGCTCGCCCGTGTACACGCGCTCGCCCTGCGCATCGCGCAGCGGCCGCGGGAAGCCGTAGCGCCGCTCCCAGACCCGCAGCGTGTCCTTGCTCAGGCCGGTGTCGCGCTCCACCGCCGAAATGCTCAGGCCCTGCGCGGCGGTGGCTGGCGACGGCGCGGCGTGGGCGGGCTCGGCAGGGGCTTCGGGCATGGAGGGATGCATCCGGTGCGGCATCTTAATCGGAGTGTCGGGGCATGGACAAAGACATGTTCATGTCATGGACAAATAGCATACTGTCTTGCATTTGTCCACGACAAGCAGCATGATGCTCCCGGGAATGCGTCCCGGCGCCCGCCGCGACGCTGGCCCGCGGCACCTCCACCTCACGTCCCGATGATCCAGCGCAAACCCGCCAGCTTCGAGTCGCATCCCGACACCGTGATCGATACCGTCGGCACCGAACCCGACGAGTCGACCGCGCCGTCAGCCGAGGTCAACGGCGTGGCCGCGCCGCCGACGCCCGAGGACCTGTCGAATCCGGGCGAGCTGCTGCTGGAGGAGTACTTCCGCGGCAGCCTGTACGCCGACGGCGTGCTGTTCGACCGTCGCGGGCGCGTGCGCCGGCGCTTTCACGTCGACATGCAGGGGGCCTGGGAGGCAGAGTGGGGAACCCTGCAGGAATCCTTCCTGTTCGACGATGGCGAGCGCCAGCAGCGCACCTGGCGCCTGCATCGTCTGCCGCCCCAGCGAGGCGTGCGCTGCTACGAGGCCTCGGCGGACGACGTGGTGGGGCTGGCCGTCGGGCACGCCGCGGGCGCCGAGCTGCGCTGGAACTACGTGCTGGAGCTGGCGCTGGGCGCACGGCGCGTGCGCGTGCGCATGGACGATCGCATGTACCTGCTCGACGGCGGTCGCCTGCTCAACCGCACCGAGATGCGCAAGTTCGGCGTGCGCGTCGCCAGCCTGCTGATCGTGTTCGGCAGGAACTGAGACGACGCCGCGCGCCCCGCGACGGACCGCGCCGGGTCCGTCGCGCGGCCGCGGCGCGCTTCAGTCGCGCAAGGCGGCCTGCAGCGCCTGGCGCGCGGCCTTGAGCTCGTCGGGAACGCGCGGGTCGAGGCGCGCGAACAACTCGTCGTGCAGCTTGAGTTCCGCCTGCCAGTCCTCGGCGCCGGCGTCGATGATGCTGGCGAACTTGTCGGGTCCGAAGTCCAGGCCGGTCCAGTCCAGGTCCTCGAAGCGCGGGCTGATGCCGAAGAAGTGTCCGGTCCCCTGCGCCTGGCCCTCGATGCGCTCGATCATCCACTTCAGCACGCGCGCGTTCTCGCCGTAGCCGGGCCACACGAACTTGCCGTCGGCGCCCTTGCGGAACCAGTTGACGCAGAAGATGTGCGGCAGTCGCGAACCCTCGCCTTGCAGCTTGTGCTCGATGTCCAGCCAGTGGCGGAAATAGTCGCCCATGTTGTAGCCGCAGAACGGCAGCATGGCGAAGGGGTCGCGGCGCACCACGCCTTGCTGGCCGACGGCCGCCGCGGTGGTTTCCGATCCCATCGTGGCGGCCATGTACACGCCTTCCAGCCAGTTGCGCGCCTCGGTCACCAGCGGCACCGTGGTGGAGCGCCGCCCGCCGAACACGAAGGCGTCGATCGGCACGCCGGCGGGGTCGTCCCACGCAGCGTCGAGCGCGGGATTGTTGGTCGCCGCGACCGTGAAGCGCGCGTTCGGATGCGCGGCCTTGGCGCCGCTGGCGGCGGCGATCTCGGGCGTCCAGTCGCGGCCCTGCCAGTCGATGGCGTGGCGCGGCGCCGGGCCCATGCCCTCCCACCAGACGTCGCCGTCGTCGGTCAGCGCGACGTTGGTGAAGATCACGTCGCGCTCGAGGCTGCGCATGCAGTTCGGGTTGGTCTCGGAATTCGTGCCCGGGGCGACTCCGAAGTAGCCGGCCTCTGGGTTGATCGCGTACATGCGCCCGTCGGCGCCGGGCTTGATCCAGGCGATGTCGTCGCCGATGGTCGTGACCTTCCAGCCCGGCATCGACGCCGGCGGGATGAGCATCGCGAAATTGGTCTTGCCGCAGGCGCTGGGGAAGGCCGCCGCGACGTGGTACTTGTGCCCCGCGGGCGTGGTCACGCCGAGGATCAGCATGTGCTCGGCCAGCCAGCCCTGGTCGCGTCCCATGCGCGAGGCGATGCGCAGCGCGAAGCACTTCTTGCCCAGCAGCGCGTTGCCGCCGTAGCCCGAGCCGTAGGACCAGATTTCCGAGGTTTCGGGGTAGTGGACGATGTACTTGTGTTCGGAATTGCAGGGCCACGGCACATCAGCCCGGCCCGGCTCCAGCGGAGCCCCCACGCTGTGCACGCAGGGCACGAAATCGCCGTCGGTTCCCAGCAGGTCCACCACCGCGCGGCCCATGCGGGTCATCAGGCGCATGTTCACCGCCACGTACGGCGAGTCCGACAGCTCGATGCCGATGTGCGAGATCGGCGAACCCAGCGGCCCCATGCTGAACGGGACCACGTACAGCGTGCGCCCGCGCATCGAGCCGCGGAACAGCGCCTTGTCGCCGGTCTGCAGCAGTTCGCGCATCTCGGAGGGATCGACCCAGTTGTTGGTCGGGCCGGCGTCCTCGCGGCGCACGCTGCAGATGAAGGTGCGGTCCTCGACGCGCGCGACGTCGGAGGGGTCGGAACACGCCAGGTAGCTGTTCGGACGCAGCGCGGGGTTCAGGCGTCTGAAGGTGCCGGCGTCGACCAGTTGCCGGCACAGCCGGTCGTACTCTTCCTGGCTGCCGTCGCACCAGTGGATGTTCGCCGGCTGCGTCAGGAGGGCGCTGCGGGCGACCCAATCGATGAGTTTGGCGTTGCGCACGTAGGCGGGCACGCTGCCCGCCGCGGTGGCCTGGGGAATCGCATTCATGGACTGCTGCTCCGTGTGCGGCCGTGCTCCGCCACGCTGTGTGCACTGCAGCATCGAGGCCGGCCGTTGTCATGATCGTCGGCGGCGCCGAATACGCCGCATCGGCCAGTTTAATCATGCGGGCGCCCGCTCGCCCGCGCCCGCATGTATCCGGGCGCAACCGGCGCGCGCCGGATCGGCCCTCAGGCGCGATAGAAGCTCCAGAAGAATTCGCGCTGCGATTTGGTCGCCTTGACCTGCTGCATGGCGCTGCGCGCATGCCGCAGCAGGTCGTGGGGATCGGCATCGTCATCGGGGAACAGCGCCACGCCCATGCTGATCGGGCATTGCAGGAACTGCGCGTCGGACAGCGCGTAGGGCACGTCGAAGTCCAGTTGCAGGCGTTCCAGCAGCGGCGCGATGTTGTCGGCGCCGTGGATGCCCTCGAGCACCAGCACGAACTCGTCGCCATCGCTGCGCACGACCAGGTCGATGCGGCGCAGCGCGCGCTGCACGCGCTGCGCGAACTGGCGCAGCACGGCGTCGCCGGCGGGGCGCCCGTGCGCGAGGTTGACCGACTCGAAGTCGTCGAAGTCGAGCATCGCCAAGGCCAGCTTGCGCCCGCTGCGCCGTGTGCGGGCCAGCGCCGGTGGCAGCATCTCGTCCAGCGCGGCGCGGTTGAGCAGCCCGGTCAGAGGGTCGCGCAGCGGGCTTTGCTCGAGGTCGCGGCGCAGCCGCTCGCCGGCCTGCCTGTAGCCTTCGAGCTGCCAGGCCTCGTCGCGCCGCAGGCGCTTGTACAGCGCGCCCATCAGCGGACGCCGCTGCTGCAGGCTCAGCCCGGCGGCATACAGCTCGAAGTCGGCCGCGAACCCCGAGGACATGGTCATGATCCACAGCGGCGGCAGGCCCCAGCGGTGGAACAGCTGTCCGGCCTCGAGCATGCGCTGCTGCAGCTGCGGCGTGTAGTGCGCCGCCAGCAGCTCCAGGTAATGGCGCTCGTGCAGTTGCAGCAGTTCCTGCAGCGCCTGTTCGCCGAGCGGCTCCAGCATCTCGCCCTTGCCGAGCATGGTGCGCGCGTGCTGCTCGAAATTCGCGCAGGCGGTCGTGGCACGCGCCAGCAGCGCCGGCGCGTGCTGGTTCAGCGACGCCGATTCCTCGTCGCTCAGTTGCAGGAAGTCGAGCAGTGATTCCATGGTTGCCCCATCTGGCGGGCCGCGGGAGGCTCGGGCGCTTCCCACGGCTGCGACCCCTCGCTGGGGCCTGTCGTCAGTATGGCGCGCCGCGGCGGGCCCATGGACGCGCCGGGCAACACAAAACCTGCATTGGTGTGAAGGATTTCACGCCGGGCCGTGTCGGTCGGCCCCGGCGGGGCCTGCGATCAAGCCAGCCGCTCGCGCATGCTCGCGCAGATGGCATCGAAGGCGCTGGCCGCCAGCGGCAGCGACGTGGACATCGCGAGGAAGCTGTGCAGGACTCCCGGGCAGCGCTGCAGCCGGCAATCCACGCCGGCCTGGCGCAGCCGCTCGGCGTAGCGTTCGCCCTCGTCGCGCAAGGGATCGAACTCGGCGCTGAACACCAGCGCCGGTGGCAGGCCCGACAGATCGGGGGCGCGCAGCGGGCAGGCGTCGGGGTCGGCACGACGCGACGGGTCGGGGCAGTACTGGTCCCAGAACCAGCGCATGTCGGCGGCGCTCAGCAGGTAGCCGTCGGCGTAGTCGCGGTAGCTGGGGGTGTCGAAGCCGGCGTCGGTGACCGGGTAGACCAGCACCTGCAAGTCGGGCTGGCGCGCCCCGGCGCGTGCCGCGCGGCGGCGTGACGCCACCGTGGCCAGGGTCGCGCCGGCGCTGTCGCCCATCGCGACCAGCCGGCGCAGCGGGCGGCCCAGCCATTGCTCGGCGTTGGCGACGGCGAAGTCGAGGGCAGCGTCGGCGTCGTGCACGGGCACCGGGAAGGGGTGCTCGGGGGCCAGCCGGTAGTCCACCGAAAGCACCGCCGTGCCGGTGCGCCGCGCCAGTTGCGCGGTATAGGGCTCGAAGGCCGCCACCGATCCAAGCACCCAGCCGCCGCCATGGAAATACACGACCAGCGAGTCGGTGCGGGGATCGTCGGCGTACAGTCGGGCGTGCAACTGTGCACCGTCCTCGGTGGGGATGCTCAGCTCGCGCCTGATGGCGATGTCGGGAGCCGGTCCGTACAGCAGTTCGAACCAGCTGGGGTAGCTGCGCGCCTGTGCCACGCTCAGCCCGGAAAGCGGCTTGCGCCCGCGGGTTCGGGTGCGCCGCAGCAGATCGAGAGTCGGTTGGTCCATGCCTTGGATGCGTCAGGGCAGGGCGCGTAGCGCCCCGGAGCCGCTAGTCTTGCACAGGCGCGCGCAACGCGCCGCGCATGCGCCGGCGCAAGGTTGTGCGCGGTGCACGCGGGCACACTGTGAACGACGCCCATCTTCGTCCGGTCGACCGTCATGCACGAACTCTTCCATGCCAGCCCGGTCCATCCGCCGACCCGCGACCCGATGCTGCTGGTCGATGCCGCCGAGCTGCGCCGCGCGCTGCTGTTCGATCTCGGCGACGTCACGCCCCTGCCGCCGCGCAAGCTGATGCGCCTGCAGCAGGTCTTCGTCAGCCATGCCCACATGGACCACTTCGGCGGCTTCGACGCGCTGCTGCGCACGGTACTGGGGCGCAAGCGCCTGCTGCAGCTGTACGGCGGCCCCGAATTCATCGAGCAGGTCGAGCACAAGCTGCGCGCCTACACCTGGAACGTGGTGGCCAACTACGCCGTGCCCCTCGAGTTGCAGGTGCACGCGCTGCAGCTCGACGCCAGCGGCGTGCGCGCCAGCTTCCGCAGCGACGAGGGATTCGCGCGCGGCGCGCAGCATCCATGGAACGCGCAGCAGGGCGTGCTGCTCGACGACGCCTGGCTGCGCGTGCGCGCGGCCTTCGTCGACCACGGAACGCCGTGCCTGGCCTTCGTGTTCGAGCCGCGCGCGCTGCCGCGCATCGATGCGGCGGCGGTGCGCGCCATGGGCCTGCGCACCGGGCCGTGGCTGCGGCGCCTGCGCGAGGCGCTGCAGCATGGCGAGCCCGATTGCACCTTGATCGAGGTGACGCGCGATGGCGTCGACGGGGGGCGCCGTGACGCGTGCAGCGTCGGCGAACTGCGAGCGCTCGCGCGCGACAGCGCGCCGGCGCGCCGGCTCGGTTTCGTCACCGACCTGCGCTACAGCGAGGCCAATGTGCGCAGCCTGTGCGCGCTGATGCCCGCAGTCGACGTGCTGTACATCGAATGCGTGTTCCTGGAGCGCGACGCCGAGCACGCGCGACGCAAGAACCACCTCACGGCGCGCCAGGCGGGGCAGATCGCGCGCCGCCTCGGCGCCGGCGCGGTCGTGCCGCTGCACGTCTCGCCGCGCTATCAGCACTGCCAGGCGCAGTTGTTCGAGGAAATGCTGAGCGCGTGGCGCGATGAGGCGGCCTGATCGGCGCGGCCGCGGCGGCGCGCCCGCTCAGGCGCGCGGCCCGCGCCGGCGAGGCTGCCAGCCCTGCGCCAGCACGCGCTGCCAGACCAGCCGGCGCTCGCCGTCGCTCATGAACAGCCAGTTGGAGATCTCCTGCAGGGTCCGCCCGCAGCCGCGGCACACGTCGTCGAAGCAGGCCGAGCAGATGCCCACGCAGGGACTCTGCGGCAGGTCCTCGGGCAGCGCGGGCGGGTCGGGACGCGGGGCAGTCATCGCGGGGGTCCTCAGGGCGGCGTCGCGGCGCCGGCATGCACGCCGGCGCCGCAGCCATCGGACTCGAGCAGGCGCAGTCCGCTGAGTTGCGGCAACTCGGCGCGGCAGGCCTGGAACATCCAGTCGGCGAGCGTGACGGTGTCGGTGTCGTCCAGGCCTTCGAGCTCGTACAGCGGGTGATGGTCCAGTCGATCGAACAGCGGGCGAAACAAGGTCTTCACGTCGCCGAAGTCGACCACCCAGCCGAGCACGCGGTCCAGCGGCGCGCTCAGGCACAGGCGCAGCCGGAAGGTCTGTCCATGCAGGCGCGCGGGCGGGCTGCCGGGGGCTGCACGCCGCACCCGCACCGCGCTGTCGAGTCCGAACTCCTTCCAGATCTCGTAGTCGCTGCCGTCGAAGCGCGCACCGGACGACCCGGTCTCCAGCACCGACACCGAATGCAGCGAATCCAGTCCGGGACGCAGGCGTTCCCAGATCCACGCCGCGAGCACCTCGCTGGTCGGATTGTGCAGACCCTCGATGTCGTTGAGCAGCACGTGGTCGAGCTGGCTCGCCAGCGGCGCCCAGTGTGCGTCGAGGGTGGCGTGGTCGACCCCGGCGGCGCGCAGTTCGACCTCGAAGCCGTGGCCGTGCATGCGCCCGCACTTGTGCCCCGGCGGCACGTTGGGAAGGTAATGCGCGGCCAGGAAGCGGTGGCGCTGCAGGCTCAGCCAGGGCCCGCCGGGGCCCCCGGTGACTCCCTGCGTCGGCGTGCTGCGCAGTTCCACCGCGGCCTGCCCCGACGCCGTTCCCAGGCGCTCGCGCAGCCACTGCGCCAGCGCGGCGTCGTCGGGGTGCGCGAGCAGCCGGTTCAGGTCCGCGTACTGCAGCGGGCGCAGCGCCTGCGACAGGCATTCGCGCAGTTCCTGCACGCCGGCGCCCGGGCTCGCCGGCAGCGCATGCACCGGCACGCGCACGCGCGCCTGGAAGCCGTGGCCGTGCAGGCCGTGGGCGGGGTGCCCGGGATCGAGGCGCGGCAGCCGCCGCGCGGCCTCGAAACGGCCGTGCGCGGTCAGGAACTGGGAATCGTTCATACGGGAATCGGTTCGCGGACTGCGAAGTGTAGCCAGCGCTGCACCGGGGCGCTTCCTAGAATCTGCGGATGCGCCGCATCTCTCCAGACTCTCCGTTCTTCCTGGCGCTGCTCGGCGCGATGGGTGCGATGCTCGCTCTGTCGATCGACATGGGCCTGCCGGCGTTGCCGCTGCTGGGGCGCGCCCTGCACGCCTCCGAGAGCGACGCCGCGCTGACCCTGAGTCTGTTCCTGGCCGGGTACGCGTTCGCGCAACTTGGCTTCGGGCCGTTTTCGGACCGCTTCGGCAGGCGCCCGGTGCTGCTCGGCGGGTGCCTGCTGTTCAGCGCCGGCAGCGTGGCCTGCGCGCTGGCGCCGGGGATGCCCTCGCTGCTGGTCGCGCGCCTGGTCGCCGGCTGCGGCGCCGGCGCCGGCATGGTGGTGGTGCTGGCGATGGTGCGCGACTTGTTCGACGGCGCGCGCGCGCGCAGCATGCTGTCGGTGCTGAACCTGATCCGCGCGGTCGCCCCGATCGTGGCGCCGTCGCTCGGCGCATGGCTGCTGCGCCTCGGCTCGTGGCGCGGCATCTATGCGGTGCTCGCGGCATTCGGCTGCGTGGTCACGCTGGTGGCGTGGCGGGGCCTGGGCGAGAGCCTGGCGCGACCCGACCCGCAGGCGTTGCGCCCGCGCCGCCTGGTCGGCAACTATCGTGCCATGTTCGTCCACCCCGAGGCGTTCGGCCACGCGCTGGTCAACGCGCTGTGCTTCGGTTTCCTCTTCTCCTACATCGCCGGCTCGCCGTTGCTCATGACCCGCGTGCTCGGGCTGTCGGCCGAGGAGTACGCGCTGGTGTTCGCGTGCACCGCGCTGGGCATCGTCGCCGGCGCGAGCACCAGCGCGCAGCTCGGGCGCCGGCATGTCTCCGGTCATGTCCCGCTGGGCGTCGGGCTGGCCGGCACGATGTTTGCCGCGTGCCTGCTGCTGTGGCTGGGCTGGGTCCCTGGCGCGGGTTTGTCGCTGTACCTGCCGGTGCTGCTGCTCGGAACCTTCTCCTACGGCCTGGCGGCGCCGAACGCGGTGCATGGCGCGCTCCATCCGCTGCCGCACATGGCCGGGGTCGCCGGAGCTTCGCTGGGGTTCGTGCAGATGGCCACCGGCGCCGCGGCGTCGGCGCTCGTGGCCTGGCTCGACGACGGCCGCAGCGCGCATTCGATGAGCCTGGCGATGGCGCTGTGCGCGGGTGGCGCGGTGCTCGTGTACCTGGGCGTGGCACGTCCGGCGCAGCGCCGGCGCCTGGCACGCGCGGCGGCCGGCGGCTGCTAGGATTTTCGCGCAGGGGACCTTCCCCGCATGTCCAGGAATCCCGATGAAATTCTCAGCCCGCGCCCAGGCCGTGACGCCCTTTCTCGCCATGGAGTTCGGCAAGCGCGCGGCCGCGCTGCAGGCCGCCGGTCGCTCGGTGATCCAGCTCAACATCGGCGAGCCCGACTTCGGCGCTCCGCCGGCGGTGCTGCAGGCCGCGCGCGAGCGACTCGGCGACACCGCGCTGGCGTACACGGCGGCGCTGGGGCTGCCGCAGCTGCGCCAGGCCATCGCCGACTTCTACCTGCGCGCGCATGGCGTGCACATCGACGCGCAGCGCGTGGTGGTCACGGCAGGGGCGTCGGCCGCGCTGCTGCTGGTCACCGCGGCACTGGTCGACCCCGGCGACGAGGTGCTGGTGGGCGACCCCTCGTATCCCTGCAACCGTCAGTTCCTGGCCGGATTCGGCGCCGACGTGCGCCTGGTGCCGACCGACGCGTCGACGCGTTTCCAGCTGGATGCGCGCCTGGTGCGCGAGCACTGGAGCGAGCGCACCCGCGGCCTGCTGATCGCCACTCCGTCCAATCCCAGCGGGAGCTCGGTGGCGCCGGAGCAGTTGCGCGCGATCTGCGACTTCGCGCGCGAGCGCCAGGCCTGGCGCGTGGTCGACGAGATCTACCTCGACCTGGCCGACGGCGAGGCCGGCGACCGCGCCGCGCGCAGCGTGCTGGACTTCGACGACGAGGCGGTGGTGATCAACAGCTTCTCCAAGTATTTCGGCATGACCGGCTGGCGTCTCGGCTGGTGCGTGGTGCCGCAGCAGATGGTCCCGGTGGTCGAGCGCCTGGCGCAGAACTACTACATCTGCGCGTCGACGCTGTCGCAGCACGCTGCGCTGGCCTGCTTCACGCCGGAGTCGATCGAGGTGTGCGAGCAGCGGCGCCGGGAGTTCGCTGCGCGTCGGCGCATCGTGCTCGACGGACTGCGCGAGGCCGGGCTGCCGGTTCCGGTGGTGCCGGACGGCGCCTTCTACGTCTACATCGACGTGCGCGGGACCGGGCTGGATTCGATGCACTTCTGCGAGCGCGCGCTGGACGAGGCGGGGGTCGCGCTCACCCCCGGGCACGATTTCGGCGAATGCAGCGCCCGCGACCACGTGCGCCTGTCCTACGCCGCGTCGCGCGAGCAACTGCACGAGGGCCTGGAGCGCCTCGGTCGCTTCGTGCGCACGCTGCCGGGTGCGGCGTAGGCCTGCGAGGCCCTGGGGCGGGAGTGGGGGGTGAAACAAGTTGTCACTCCTGCAGCCTCGCGCGACAGCCGCTATGGTTCGAGGTGCAACCGGTTTGGAGAACCCAGCATGAGTGATTCGTCGTATATCCCGCCGCGCGTGTGGACCTGGAAATCCGGCAACGGCGGGCGCTTCGCCAACATCAACCGCCCGGTGGCCGGCCCCACCCACGAGCAGGCGCTGCCGGTCGGTCGCCACCCGCTGCAGCTGTATTCGCTGGGCACGCCCAACGGCGTGAAGGTGACGGTGATGCTCGAGGAACTGCTGGCCGCCGGCCACGTCGGCGCCGAATACGACGCCTGGCTGATCCGCATCAACGAGGGGGACCAGTTCGGCAGCGGTTTCGTCGAGATCAATCCGAACTCGAAGATCCCGGCGCTGCTCGACCGCGGCGGCCAGCCGCCGATCCGCGTGTTCGAGTCGGGGGCGATCCTGCTGTACCTGGCCGAGAAGTTCGGCGCCTTCGTGCCCACCGAGCCGGCGGCGCGCGCCGAGGTCCTGTCGTGGCTGTTCTGGCAGATGGGCAGCGCGCCCTTCCTGGGTGGTGGTTTCGGGCACTTCTATGCCTACGCTCCGGTGAAGATCGAATACGCGATCGATCGCTATGCGATGGAGACCAAGCGCCAGCTCGACGTGCTGGAGCGGCGCCTGGCGCAGACCCGTTTCGTCGCCGGCGACGACTACACCATCGCCGACATGGCGATCTGGCCGTGGTACGGGCAGCTCGTGCTGGGCGATCTGTATGGCGCCGCCGAGTTCCTGCAGGTGCAGGACTACACCCATGTGCTGCGCTGGGCGCGAGAGATCGCCGCGCGTGAGCCGGTGCAGCGCGGGCGCCGCGTCAACCGCAGCTTCGGCGACCCGGCACTGCAACTGCCGGAGCGCCACGACGCGTCGGATTTCGACAAGGCGCCGGCGCGGGGTTGAACCCCCCTCGCGCCGATCCCCGAGGAGGCCTGACATGCTGCTGTACGACTGCGCCACGGCGCCGAGCCCGCGGCGCGCGCGCATCCTGCTGGCGGAAAAAGGCCTGCGCCACGACACGGTGCAGGTCGACCTGCGCGCCGGCGAGCAGTTCGGCGAGGCCTATCGCGCCGTCAATCCGCTGTGCACGGTGCCCGCGCTGCGCACCGACGACGGCGAGGTGCTGACCGACAACGCGGCGATCGCCGCCTACGTCGAGGCGCTGTGCCCGCAGCCGGCGCTGCTGGGCACGACGCCGCTGGGCAAGGCGCAGGTGGCGAGCTGGAACTGGCGCGCCGAGTTCGAGGGACTGCTGGCGGTGGCCGAGGCGCTACGCAACTCCTCGCCGGCCATGGCGGGGCGCGCCTTGCCCGGGCCCGTGGGCTACCCGCAGATCCCGGAGCTGGCGCAACGCGGGTCCTCGCGTGCCGCGCAGTTCTTCGACACCCTGGAGCTGCGTCTTCGCGACTGTCCTTTCGTCGGCGGCGAGGAGTTCAGCATCGCGGACATCACCGCGGTGGTCGCGGTGGATTTCGCGCGGGTGGTCAAGCTGCGTCCGGACGACACGCGGCCGCGCTTGCTGGCCTGGCGCGAGCGCATGGCGCAGCGTCCGTCGATGAGCCTGTGACGCTGCGCGCGCCGCGCGGCGCGCGCGGTCAATGCAGCAGCGGCGCCCCCTCGCGGGCCAGCGCCCACTGCA
>JAJYTY010000300.1 GCA_021792835.1 Pseudomonadota bacterium | reverse complement strand
CGCATCGCGGCGCCCGGTTGTGGCTTCGGAACAGGAACTTTCGGTCTTTTTGCGCAGCGTGGAGAAGCGGGCGTTCAAGCGCGCCCACTTCGCGACCCAGAACCCCGACTCCGCGCTGGACATCGTGCAGGAGTCGATGATCCGTCTGGCCGAGAAGTACGGCGACCACGACGCCGCGGAATGGCCGCTGCTGTTCCAGCGGATCCTCACCAATGCCATCCTGGACTGGCACCGGCGCCAGAAGGTACGCGCCGGCTGGATGACCAATCTGTCGGATTTCCGCCACGACGGCGAGGACTCCGATGCCGATTTCGACCTGCTGGAAACCCTGGAGGTGGAGGTCGGCTCCGGGCATGGCGAGGCCGCCGACCGCCAGCTGGAGCGCGCACAGACCCTGCAAATCCTGGAGGCGGAGATTCAGCGGCTCCCGGAGCGTCAACGCGAAGCGTTCCTGCTGCGTTACTGGGAGGGGTTGGATGTGGCCGAAACGGCCGAAGCCATGGGCTGCTCCGAGGGAAGCGTGAAGACGCACTGCTCCCGCGCGACGCAGGCACTGGCCAAGGCCTTGCGGGCACGAGGTGTGGATCATGACAACAAATAAGGACATGGCGGCGCGCAACGACGCCGCGCAGGCGCGCTTCGGCTATGCCGTGGCCGCCCGACTCAGCGAAGCCAGCGAGCGTCTCGATCCCGAGACCTCGGACGCCCTTGCGCGCATCCGGCGCGAGGCGCTCGCTCGCCAGCGACAGCCGGCTCCCGGCATGCTGTGGGTTGCGCAGGGCACGCAGGCCGTGCTGGGCCGTTCGCAGCGCGAAGGCGCCGGCTGGCGTGTGCGCCTGGGACTGGCGCTGGCGCTGCCGACCTTGCTGTTCGGCCTGTACGCACTGCAGCACTACGAGCAGGAGCGATTCGTGCACCGCATCGCGGACATCGACACCGCACTGCTGCTCGACGACCTGCCGCCGCAGGCCTATACCGACCCGGGATTCCGGACCTACCTGCGGCAGGGCGCCTGATGCTGCGCCGTGTCGGGCACGCCTGCCGTCGGCTTCGACGCATCGCGGCGCTGAGCCTGGCACTGGTGCTGGGCGCCTGCGCCGGCTGGGCCTGGGCAGCGACTCCGGCCGCCGCCAGCGCCGATTGGCAGCACCTGAGTCCGATGCAACGCGAGGCGCTGGCCCCGCTGCAACGGGAATGGCCGCGCTTTTCGGCCGACCGCAAGCGCAAATGGCTGAATATCGCCGCGCGTTACCCGGCGATGAGCCCACAGCAGCGACAGATGCTGCAGCGGCGAATGGTGGAGTGGGTCCACATGAGTCCTCGTCAGCGGCGCATCGCGCGCGAGACCTACCTGGCCACCGGACGAGCCCCGCTGCAAAGCCGGCGCAAGGCCTGGGAGCGCTACCAGAAGCTGTCGCCGCAGCAGCGCCATGCACTCGCGCGCGAGGCCCACAAGGCGCCGCAACCCCCGCACGTCGTGCAGTATTCGGCGCACCACCGGCTGCCGCCGCTGCACGCGGCGTCGCGGCCGAAGGCGGCGACGCCCGCGCCAGTCTCGAAGGCCCTGCCCGCGTCGGCCCCCGCAGGCACCACGGCAACGCCGTCGCCGCGGCCCGCTGCGCCCGCCTCGCGGCCCGGCACCGCCGCCTCGGGCGCCATGCCGGGCACCAGACCGGGCGCCACACCGGGCGCCACGTCGACTCCGCGGACGCACGGTGCGCCGACGGCCGCAGCATCGACGGCCCCTCGGCACGTCGGGTCCGGGCCGCTGGCCACGCAGTCGCCCCCCGCGGAGCCAGGCACGGTCCGCGCGGCATCGGCTGCCGCGTCCAGTACCGGCTGAATCCGACCCGCTGCTGCCTGCGCGCGGCGGCGGGACGCCGGGCGTGCCGGCACCGGCGTGTCAGCCCGTGACTGTCACGGGCGCGTCATGCGGGCGCGCTGCAATGCGGCCTCATGTGGCTCGCCTCCGCTCCCGAAGCCCTGCGCAGATTCTCCGACGCGTTGCGGTCCGCGTCGCCGCAGGGGCTTTCAGCCTCGCCGCAAGCGCCGGATCCGGCAGCCGCCGAATCCGGCGACGATGCCGAATCCCACCGCTACCGCACGCTGTGGCTGTCGGACCTGCACCTGGGCACGCGTGACTGCAAGGCGGCCGCGCTGCTGGAACTGCTGCGACACTGCCACGCCAGCACCATCTACCTGGTCGGGGACATCGTCGACGGCTGGCAGCTGCGCAAGGGCTGGTACTGGCCGCAGGCGCACAACGACGTGGTGCAGAAGCTGCTGCGCAAGGCGCGCAAGGGCAGCCGCGTGGTGTTCGTTCCCGGCAACCACGACGAGTTCGCCCGCCATTACGCGGGGCTGCACTTCGGCGGCGTCGAGGTCCTGAACGAAGCCGTGCACGTGACCGCCGGCGGCACCCGGCTGTGGGTGGTGCACGGCGACTGGTTCGACGGCGTGGTGATGCACGCGCGCTGGCTCGCCCACCTGGGCGACGCACTGTACGTGTTCAGCCTCAAGCTCAACCGCTGGCTCAACCACCTGCGCCACCGCATGGGCTTTTCCTACTGGTCGCTGTCGCAGTACCTCAAGGGCAAGGTCAAGAACGCCGTCAGCTACATCTCGAACTTCGAGCAGTTGCTGGCCGAGGAAGCGGCGCGCCGAGGCTGCGAGGGGGTGGTGTGCGGGCATATCCACCGCGCCGAGCTGCGGCGCATCGACAACACCGTCTACGCCAACTGCGGGGACTGGGTGGAGAGCCTGACGGCGGTGGCCGAACTCGACGACGGCATGCTGCAGCTGCTGCTGTGGAAGCCGGCGTCGGCCGCGCCGCAGGTGCTGGCCGAATTGCGTCCGGAGATCCGATCATGCGCATCCTGATCGCCACAGACGCGTGGACCCCGCAGGTCAACGGGGTCGTGCGCACGCTCAAGACCACCATCGAGCACCTGCGCCGGCGCGGCGAGGAGGTCGAGGTGATCGAGCCCGGCGAGTTCCGCACCCTGCCCTGCCCGACCTACCCGGAAATCCGCCTGAGCTG
>JAJYTY010000060.1 GCA_021792835.1 Pseudomonadota bacterium | reverse complement strand
CGGGCCGATGACATAGCGCTTGCTCAGCGGGTCACGCTGCAGCAGGTCGGCGTCGTGCAGCATGCCGAGGATGCGGAACACGGTGGCCTTGGGCAGCGCGCAGGCCTGTGTCGCCTCGTCGAGCGATACCGGCGCGCCGGCCTTGACGACATACTCGAGCACGCCGAAGGCCCGGAGGGCGGTGGAACGACCTTCTTCTTTGGATTGCATGGGCTGCGCCGCTGGGGAATGCGATCGGATTATCGCAGCAGCCCGCGGCGCGCCGCATGATCTCAACCCCCGAAGTACTTCGGCAGGATGCGCTCGTGCGAGGTGGCCGGGTTGTCCCGCAGCAGTTTCCTGTCGGTGGTGACGATGATCAGCCCGTCCATCGGGTCGCCGAATCCGTGCACGGTGGGGCGCTTCTTCGGCCGTGTCACGCCGCCCGGTTCCACCTTCAGCTCGGCATGGACCGAGCAGTAGTAGTACTTCAGGCCGGGATGGCGGAAACGGATGGTGTAGGTATGCACCGGGTGCCCGGGGCCCGGGGTCCCCGCGACCGCGCCGTTGAAGCGGCTGCTGGTCTTGCCGGTGGCGGGGGAGTAGCCGACGATGGTGTGGGGGCCGGTATCTTCGTCGACGAACACCACCGGTTGCCCGGGGCGTACGACGACCACGTTCTCGAGGAACTCGTTGGCTCCGTTCATGTGCACGTACACGGGGGGCAGCGGGGCGGGCTTGCCCCATGCCGCGGCGCTCAGCGCGAACAGCGCGGCGGCCGCGACGAGGCCGCGGCCATACCTGGGATCTGACATCTACGAACTCCTGCGGGCTGCGACGGCGGCCCTCGTGGCGCAACCTAGGCCGCCCGCACGCCCAGCGTCAATGCCGGAATACATCGGCTTACCGCTGCAACCGCTGCTTGCTCGTCGTCGATGCGCAGTTTCAGCGATCTTCGGCGCCGCAGGGTGGCCCCTCGGGTTCGTGCTCGCTCAGCCACTGCCACTCGGCATCGCTGAACAGCCGTGAACGGGTGAGGAAGCGCTGTCCGTACGGGCCCTCCAACGAGAACATGCCGCCGCGCCCTGGAACCACGTCGATGATCAGCTGGGTGTGCTTCCAGTATTCGAACTGCGGCCCGCTGATGAAGAACGGCGCCGGCCCGACGCTGCCCAGCCGGCGGTCATGGTCGCCGAGCAGGAACTCGTGCCGCGGGTAGCACATCGGCGAGCTGCCGTCGCAGCAGCCACCGGATTGATGGAACAGCACCGGGCCGTATTGCGCGACCAGGCGCTCGACCAGCTGCAGCGCGGCCGCGGTGGCGGTCACGCGCGGCACGGCTTCGGGAAGTGTCGACATGGTGTCTGGGCTGTGCTGGGCGGGCACGCCGCGTGCGGCGTGCCCGGACCCGAACCCCGGGGGGCTTCGGGGCTTCAGAAGAATCCCAGCGACTTCTCGGAGTAGCTGACCAGCAGGTTCTTGGTCTGCTGGTAGTGGTCGAGCATCATGCGATGGTTCTCGCGCCCGATCCCCGACTGCTTGTAGCCGCCGAAGGCCGCGTGCGCCGGATAGTGGTGGTAGCAGTTGGTCCACACCCGCCCGGCCTGGATGCCGCGCCCCATGCGGAAGGCGGTGTTGACGTCGCGGCTCCACACGCCGGCGCCCAGGCCGTACAGCGTGTCGTTGGCGATGGCCAGCGCCTCGGCCTCGTCGCGGAAGGTGGTCACCGACACCACGGGCCCGAAGATCTCCTCCTGGAAGATGCGCATCTTGTTGTGGCCCTTGAACACCGTCGGCTTGACGTAGTAGCCGCCGGACAGATCCCCTTCGAGCACGTTGCGCGCGCCGCCGGCCAGCACCTGCGCGCCTTCCTGGCGGCCGATGTCGATGTAGGACAGGATCTTCTCGAGCTGCTCGTTCGAGGCCTGCGCGCCGATCATCGTGTTCATGTCCAGCGGGTTGCCCTGCTTGATCGCGGCCACGCGCCTGAGCGCCTTGTCCATGAACTGCTCGTAGATGGATTCCTGGACCAGCACGCGGCTCGGGCAGGTGCACACCTCGCCCTGGTTGAGCGCGAACAGCGCAAAGCCTTCCAGCGCCTTGTCCAGGAAGCCGTCGTCCTTGGAGAGCACGTCGGCGAAGAAGATGTTGGGCGACTTGCCGCCGAGCTCCAGCGTGACCGGGATCAGGTTCTGGCTGGCGTACTGCGAGATCAGGCGCCCGGTGGTGGTCTCGCCGGTGAAGGCGATCTTGGCGATGCGGTTGCTCGACGCCAGCGGCTTGCCGGCCTCCAGCCCGAAGCCGTTGACCACGTTGACCACGCCGGGCGGCAGCAGGTCGCCGATGAGTTCCATCATCACGAGGATCGACACCGGGGTCTGCTCGGCCGGCTTGATGACCACGCAGTTGCCGGCGGCCAGCGCCGGGGCCAGCTTCCACACCGCCATCAGCAGCGGGAAGTTCCACGGGATGATCTGGCCCACCACCCCCAGCGGCTCGTGGAAGTGGTAGGCGTAGGTCTCGTGGTCGATTTCGCTGATGCCGCCTTCCTGCGAGCGCACGCAGCCGGCGAAGTAGCGGAAATGATCGACCGCCAGCGGCAGGTCGGCGTAGGTGGTCTCGCGGATCGGCTTGCCGTTGTCCCAGGTCTCGGCGGCGGCCAGCATCGGCAGGTTCTGCTCGATGCGGTCGGCGATGCGGTTGAGCACCAGCGCGCGCTCGGCCGGCGACGTGCTGCCCCACGCCGCCTTGGCCTTGTGGGCGGCGTCGAGTGCGCGCTCGACGTCCTCGGCGGTGGAGCGCGGGATCTCGCAGAAGGCGCGCCCGGTGATCGGGGTGATGTTGTCGAAGTAGGCGCCTCCGGCCGGCGCGACCCATTCGCCGCCGATGTAGTTGCCATAGCGCTTCTTGAACGCCACCGCGGTGCCGAATTTTCCGGGCTCGAGCATGTCCATTCCAGTCTCCTGCATGTGGGATGCGGCGCGGCGGGTTGCCGGGCCTGCGGCGTCCTGCCTTGCAACGCCCGTGCCATGCGTGTGCCGAAGCCCGCCGTCCGCGGCGCACGGGGGCGCCGGCGGCGAGGCAGGCCGCGTCGGCGCGGGCGAGTGTCGCAAGCTGCCGCAGTGCCGGTGTGGCGGCGGTGTCGCGCTACAGCGCTGCGACACCGCCCGCCGCGGGCATTCCGATTCGCCGTGCCTCCAGCGGTTATTTAGAGAAATTTAAGTGAGGAATAGAAATTACTAATTTTATTTATCAGACACCGAATCTAGGATGTGTTCGCCGACCCGGTCTGGATTCCCCCACGAGTATCGGGTCGGCTCCGATCGGGCATGGCGCGGGCTTGCGCGCCTGGCCTCCCACCGACCACGCCGACCAACCGACCTGGCCCGAGTCCCCATGCCCTGGATGGATGCCCTCCCCGTGATCGCCCTGGCGCTGCCGGTGGCCTCGGCCGTTCCTTCACTGGTGCTTGACCGGGCGCGCGCCCGCGGCGCGGCGCGCCTGAGCATCGCGGCGGTCGCGACGAGCCTGCTGCTGTGGTGCGCGCTGCTGCTGTGGCACCTGGCCGCAGGGGCCCTGCCGCCGCCGAGCCTGGCCGGGCACCTGCTGGCGCTGATGCTCGATCCGCTGGGCCTTGCGCTGGCGCTGGTGATTTCCGGCATCAGCCTGGTGGTCCACGTGTACGCGCTGAACTACATGGCCGACGAACCGGGCTACGGGCGTTTCTTCGGGCTGCTCGACCTGATGACCGCGACCTTGCTGCTGCTGGTCACGTCGGGTGATCTGATCATCCTGATCGTGGCGTGGCTGCTGGTCGGCCAGTTGCTGTTCTTCCTGCTGGGCGAGGACCGCTCGCGCGCGTCGGCCGGCCGCTATGCCTTCTGGACCTTCATCGCCAACCGGCTCGGCGACGCCGCGCTGGTGGCGGGGGCGTTGCTGCTGTGGCACGGCTGGGGCAGCTGGCAGCTGCCGGTGCTGTTCGCGCGCATCGCCGAGCATCCGGGCGTGCGCCTGGGCGGCGTGCCGATCCTGCCGCTGGCCGGGCTGCTCGTCGCATCGGCCGGCTTCGTGCGCTCGGCGCAGTTCCCGCTGCACGTGTGGCTGCCCTACACGATGGACGGGCCGACTCCGGTGTCGGCGCTGATGCACGCCGGCATCGTCAACGCGGGGGGATTCCTGCTCAACCGATTCGCCCCGCTGTTCGTGCACGTTCCGCTGGTGCTGCACCTGTGCTTCATGGTCGGCCTGGTCACCGCGCTCGTCGGCTCGGCCCTGATGCTCACGCAGAACGACGTGAAGAAGTCCCTCGGCTACTCGACCATGGGGCAGATGGGCTTCATGATCATGGAGTGCGGTGTCGGCGCCTTTTCGCTGGCCGTGTACCACCTGATCGCGCACGGCCTGTTCAAGGCCACGATGTTCCTGAATTCCGGCTCGGCCATCGGCCAGGCGCGCAGGCACGACGGCGTGCCGCCCGACGACATCTACACCTTCGTCGTCGAGCATCGGCCGGTAAGCGGCGCGCGCCTGCCGTGGCTGCTGGCGGCGCTGATCACGGTGCTGGTGCCGCTGCTGATGCTGGGCATGTCGCACTGGCTGGTCGCCGCCGACTTCTTCCACAGGCAGGGGGCCGTCGTCCTGCTGTTCTTCGGCTGGGTCACCGGCGCGCAGATGTTCTTCAGTATCTACAAGCTGCCCAGCGAGAACCCGTGGCGCCTGATGGTCCTGCTGTTGCTGTCGATGCTGGTGGTGGTCGCCGGCTACACGCTGGTCGGCCACGTGTTCGAGGAGTTCCTCTATCCCGATGCCGCGATGCGCGACGCGCTGTATGCCGCCGCCGGCATCAATCTGGTCGCCTTCGACCTGATGAGCGTGCTGCTCGCGCTGGTGCTGGTTGGCGCCTGGCTGGTGATCTTCTACGCGCAGACGCTGGACCTGCAGGGCCGGCGCGGCTCGCTGTGGAACGCCATCTACCTGAACCTGTACGCGTTGTTCTCGCGCGAGCTCTACGTGGTCGACGTGGTCGCGCTTTTCGCGCGCTTCATGGTGCGGGCGGCCACGCGTCTGAACCTCGTGCTGCGCTGGACATGAGGAGCCGGGCATGCTGCTGCTGATGATGATCGCGGCCGCGTTGCTGCTGCCCGGGATGTTTCCCCTCAGCATGGCCAACGGCCTGTTGCTCGGGGCGCCGCGAGCAGCGGGGGCGCGCGCCCTCGTGCTGGCGCTGCTGCCCGCGGCCGGCGCGCTGCTGCTGGCGCGCACGGCGCCGCCCGCGCACTGGCACGGCGGCCTGCGCATGCTGGCGCTGGGCTCGGCGCTGCTGTACGCGTGGCGCCTGCTCGCGGTGCGCGAGCTGTTCGTGTGGGCGCGCCTGCAGGCGGCCTCGGCGGGCGCGCTGGTGTGGCTGGGATGGCTGCATGGCATGGTCGGTGCTCCGCTGCTGGCGCTGGCCGCGGCGCTGCTGGCGCCGGCGGTGCTGTTGAGCCTGCTGGCCGGTGCGATGCAGCGCCGCGTCGGCGCCGCCTATGCCGGGTTGCGCGGCAGCATCGCGGCCAGCTATCCACGGCTCGGCGCGGCGCTGGCCGCGTGCGTGCTGGCGATGCTCGCGCTGCCGCCGTTCCCGGGCTTCCTGGCGCTGCTGGCCCTGCTGCAGCACCTCGGCGCGGGCGTCGTCGTCGGCGTGCTGTTCGTCTGGCTGTTGTGGAGCTGGGCCGGGGCGCTGCTGTGGCAGGGGCTGGGCTTCGGGCAGCCCTGGCCGGCCACGCGCGTCGGCGACCTGGCGCGGGTGCAGATGCTCGGGTTGGCGCTGCTCGGCGCCGTGTTCATGCTGGGCGGATGGCTGGGGAGTGGGACATGGTGGACGTTCTGAGTCTGGCCAAGCGTCTGCGCGTGCGCGCCACGGCCTATGTCGCCGGCGAGCCGCTGCCGTACTTCTGGCCGATGCGCACCTTCATCCACCACAACCCGCTGTACGGGCTGGAGCACCTTCCCTTCGAGCAGGCGGTGCGCCAGGGTGCAGGGATCTTCCATGCGCGCATGTTCCTGCCGCGAAGCCGCTACCAGGCGTGGCGCCGCGACGGCAAGGTCGACGAGGCGGCGCTGGGCCGCGGCATCGAGCGCGCGGCGGCCTCGCTTCCCGAGGTTCCCGGAGTCGACTGGCGGGCCTGGCTGCGCGCGTTGACCGAGGCGGCGCACGATGCCAGCGGTGCGGAGCCCGGCGCGCTTGCGCAGGATGTGCATGCGTTGCTGCAGGGGCTGCCGATCGAGTCCGGCGCGCCGCATTCGCAGGCCCTGCAGGAGATGTTGCTGCGGCGCTTCCCGGCGGCGCGCCCGCTACCCGAGTGCGTCGACGCGCTGTGGGGCACACGGCTCGCCGAGGAACTCGATGAGCTGCTGATCAAGAGCTGCCTCGACTTCTTCGACGAGGACCAGTCGTCGTGGCGTATGCCGGGGCGCGAGCACGGCCTGTTCGCCGCGTGGAGCGACCTTGCCAGGCGCAACGCGCGCCTGTTCGTGCGCGGACTGCACATGCGGCGCCTGCTCGACCAGGCGGTGGACGCCGAGTCCGCGGTCGTGCTGGTGATGGAGACCCTGGGAATCGATCCCGACGACTGGCCGGCCTACTTCACCCGGGAACTCACGCGCCTGCACGGCTGGACCGGATTCGTGCGCTGGCGCTCGTCGGCCAAGCACTACCACTGGGCGCAGCGCCATCCGGCCGATGTCGTCGACCTGCTGGCGATCCGCCTGCTCATCGGCCTGGCCCTGCTGCAGGAGAGCGCACGCGACCGCGCAACCCCGCAGGACCTGGAGCAACTGCGCAAGGTGCTGGAGCACCGTGGCGCCTCGGCGCTGCTGCGCAGCCACCTGCATGGCGGTGAAGTGCTGCCCGAGTGGGCCCATCGCATCGACGATGCCGTGGCCCGCGACTCGGACACACGCTGCGAGGCCTTGCTCGAGAGCTACTGGCCGCAATGGCGGGCCGAGCGTGCGCAAGCCCAGCTCGACGCGCCGCGCCAGCTGGCCGAGGCCGCCGGCGGCGCGCAGGCCGTGCAATCGCTGGCGGGCCTGCACGCGTGGCAGATCGAGGACCTGATGCGGGGCCTGCATGAATTCTCCGCGCGCGAGGGATTGCTGTGGACCGAGGCGATGGAGGCGCGCGCCACCTCCCGCCTGCTCGAGGGACTGCATGTGCCGCGCGAGCCAGCCGCGCCCAAGCGTCCCTTCGCGCAGGCGCTGTTCTGCATCGACGTGCGCTCCGAGCCCTACCGCCGCAATCTGGAGCGGATCGGCGACTACCAGACCTTCGGCATCGCCGGTTTCTTCGGGGTGCCGGTCGGATTCCTCGGTTACGGCAAGGGCAGCGAGACCCATCTGTGCCCGGCGGTGGTCACGCCGCGCAACCTGGTGCTGGAGCTGCCGTCGGCGCTGCACCCCGACAGCGAGGATTTCGTCGGCACCCTGGACCATGTGCTGCATGAGGTGAAGAGTTCGCTGCTGTCGCCCTTCGTCACGGTGGAGGCACTGGGCGTGCTGTTCGGGCTGGACCTGTTCGGCAAGACCATGGCTCCGCTGGCCTACAGCCGCTGGCGCAAGAGCCTGGAGGCGCAGCGCGCTCCCACCCGGCTGCTGGTGGACAAGCTGTCGCGCGAGCACGCGGACTCGATCATCCGCACGCTGCAGCGCAGCCTGATCGTGAAGGGCCTGCGCAATGAACTGGGAATCGAGCGCGAGCGCGTGGACGACGAGCTGATTCGCGAGCTGCGCGAGACCGCGCTGCGCCGGCGCGACGGGCCGACGCGCCTGCGCAGCGCCTTCGGCATCGCCGCAGCACGCGAGCAGGGTTTCATCGAGTCGCTGCGCGACAACTACCGCGTCGACGCCGACTACGCCAACTACCAGATGGTGCGCCTGGCGCGCATCGGCTACGCGCTGGAGGAGCAGGTCCAGTACGTGCACACGGCGCTGACCATGATCGGACTGACGCGGGTGTTCTCGCGTTTCGTGCTGGTCGTCGGGCACGCGCAGAGCACCAGCAACAACCCCTACGAGTCGGCGCTGGACTGCGGCGCCTGCGGCGGCGGACCGGGCCTGGTCAATGCGCGCGTGCTGGCGCAGATGGCCAACAAGGCGCAGGTGCGCCAGCGCCTGCGCGAACGCGGGATCGACATTCCCGACGACACCTGGTTCGTCCCGGCCTGCCACACCACCACCACCGACGAGGTCGAGCTGCACGACCTCGACCTGCTGCCCCCGCGCCACCTGGTGTACCTGGAGCGACTGCGCAACGGACTGCGCGCGGCTTCGCGCCTGGCTGCCGCCGAGCGCATCCCGCGGCTGCTGCCGCATCGGCCCGACGCGCGCCCGGCGCAGGCGCAGCGCATCGCCCGGCGCATGGCCGTCGACTGGGCGCAGACGCGCCCGGAGTGGGGGCTGGCGAACAACGTCTACGCGGTGGTCGGGCGTCGCGCGCTCACGCAGGGCACCGACCTCGAGGGACGCTCCTTCCTGCTGTCGTATGACTGGCGATGCGACCCGAAGGGGCGCCTGCTGGAGAACCTGCTGTCGGCACCCGTGGTGGTCGGGCAGTGGATCAACCTGGAGCACTTCTTCTCCACGGTCGACAACGAACGCTTCGGCAGCGGCAGCAAGGCCTATCACAACGTCGCCGGGCGCTTCGGCGTGATGACCGGCAACCTGGGCGATCTGCGCACCGGACTGCCGATGCAGACGGTGATGCGCGGCGGGCTTCCCTACCACGAGCCGATGCGCCTGATCGCGCTGATCGAGGCGCCCATGGACATGGCCGCGCGCGCGCTGGGCAGCGTCGTGAAGGTGCGCAACCTGGTCTACGGAGGCTGGGTGCGCGCCATCGTGCTCGACCCCACGCAAGGCTACAAGCCCCATATCTACGAAAACGGCCGCTGGAACGAAGGCCCGGCGCTGGCCGCCGCAACCGCGCAGGAGATCGCCGCATGAACGCCGTGAATCTGTACCCGCTGAAAAAGCTCGAGATCATCCTCGAGGGCGCGCACCGGGAGTTCGCCACCGACCTGCTCGACCGTGCCGGCGTGAAGGGCTACACGATCATCGGCAACCTCTCCGGCAAGGGCAGCCACGGCCTGTACGAGGGGCACCTGATGTTCAACGAGGACGACGTGCTGATCATGATCATCGCCGCCGTGCCCGAGGAACTGGTGGGGCCGCTGCTGGAGGGGTTCCAGCCCTTCTTCGACGCGCATTCCGGGGTCGTGTTCGTGTCCGACATCCAGGTCGGGCGCCTGGTGAAGTTCCGGGATTGACGCTTCGGCTACGGTAAAAAAAACTTAATCGACGTGTTATAGATATAAATTGCTCTTATTTAAGCTGAAGATTATGGTTACGCCACCTTCGTTCCTCTAGAGGGCCGGGCCGCATCGAAGGCTGTGCCGGTCCTCCTCTCTGGACCGCTTTCGATCCGTTATCCGCAAGGAGTCATCGACATGGCAGTGAAGACCTATCAGGCCGGCGTCAAGGAATACCGGCAGACCTACTGGATGCCCGAGTACACGCCGCTGGACTCCGACATCCTGGCCTGTTTCAAGATCACGCCGCAGCCCGGCGTCGATCGCGAGGAGGCGGCTGCCGCGGTGGCCGCCGAATCCTCCACCGGCACCTGGACCACGGTGTGGACCGACCTGCTGACGGACCTCGACTACTACAAGGGCCGCGCCTACCGCATCGAGGACGTGCCCGGCGACGACACCTGCTTCTACGCCTTCATCGCCTACCCGATCGACCTGTTCGAGGAAGGCTCGGTGGTCAACGTGTTCACCTCGCTGGTGGGCAACGTGTTCGGCTTCAAGGCCATCCGCGCGCTGCGCCTGGAGGACGTGCGCTTCCCGCTGGCCTACGTGAAGACCTGCAACGGCCCGCCGCACGGCATCCAGGTCGAGCGCGACATCATGAACAAGTACGGCCGTCCGCTGCTGGGTTGCACGATCAAGCCCAAGCTCGGCCTGTCGGCGAAGAACTACGGGCGCGCGGTCTACGAATGCCTGCGCGGAGGCCTGGACTTCACGAAGGACGACGAGAACATCAACTCGCAGCCCTTCATGCGCTGGAAGCAGCGCTTCGACTTCGTGCAGGAAGCCACCGAGAAGGCCGAGGCCGAGACCGGCGAGCGCAAGGGCCACTACCTGAACGTGACCGCGCCGACCCCGGACGAGATGTTCAAGCGTGCCGAGTATGCCAAGTCGATCGGCGCGCCGATCATCATGCACGACTACATCACCGGCGGTTTCTGCGCGAACACCGGGCTGGCGCAGTGGTGCCAGGACAACGGCATGCTGCTGCACATCCACCGCGCCATGCACGCGGTGCTGGACCGCAACCCGCACCACGGGATCCACTTCCGCGTGCTGACCAAGATCCTGCGCCTGTCGGGCGGCGACCACCTGCACACCGGAACCGTTGTGGGCAAGCTCGAGGGCGACCGCGCTTCCACGCTGGGCTGGATCGACCTGCTGCGCGAGTCCTTCGTGCCGGAAGACCGCTCGCGCGGCCTGTTCTTCGACCAGGACTGGGGCTCGATGCCCGGCGCCTTCGCGGTGGCCTCCGGCGGCATCCACGTCTGGCACATGCCCGCGCTGGTGACCATCTTCGGTGACGACTCGGTGCTGCAGTTCGGCGGCGGCACGCTGGGCCACCCCTGGGGCAACGCCGCCGGCGCCGCCGCCAACCGCGTCGCGCTGGAAGCCTGCGTGCAGGCGCGCAACGAAGGGCGCCAGCTGGAGAAGGAAGGCAAGGACATCCTCACCGCCGCCGCCCAGAACTCCCCCGAACTGAAGATCGCGATGGAGACCTGGAAGGAAATCAAGTTCGAGTTCGACACCGTCGACAAGCTCGACGTGGCGCACCGTTGATCGAGCCCTCCAGACCCCATTCGTCTTTCTGACAAGGAATCCACCATGGCTAACGTCCAAGCCTACAAGGCGACGAACAAATACGAGACCTTTTCCTACCTGCCGCAGATGACTCCCGAGCAGGTGCGCCGGCAGATCGGCTATGCCATCGCGCAGGGCTGGAACCCCGCCATCGAGCACACCGAGAAGGGCACGCTGGCGAAGGTCAGCTTCTGGTACATGTGGAAGCTGCCGCTGTTCGGCGAGCAGTCGGTGGATGCCGTGATCGCCGAGATCGAGGCCTGCCACCGCGAGTTCCCCGACCACATGGTGCGCTTCGTCGCCTACGACAACTACGCGCAAAGCCAGGGCGCCGCCTTCGTGGTCTACCGCTGAGCCGCGTCACGCCGTCCGAGCAACCCAGGTCCCGAGGTCTTCCATGACGAATCCTGCCGCCGGCCACGCCCAGGCGACCCTGTCGGGTCGCGAGCTGGCCCTCCAGCGGCGCCAGGCGATGGCGCTGCACGGCAAGGCCGCCTCCAGGGCGGCCGCGCAGCGCGCGCCCCGCGTCGCATCCGCCACCGTCGAGCCGGCGTCCAGCCGGGTCGCGCCCGCGGCACCGGCCATGGACGGCGGCGTCGCCGCCGCGATGAGCCCGGCGCGCGCACGCCGCCTGGCGATGTCCCTGCGCGGCAAGGCGTCGGGAACGCCTTCGGCGGCGGTGGCGTCGCGGCCGGCAGCGCAGTCGGGTTCGCAATCGGCACCGCCGGTGCAGGCATCGCAGGCGCAGGCGTCGCAGCCCGCGACCGGCGGCGACTGCCCGGGCGGCGCCGCGTGCACCTGCGGCACCGGCGTCACGCCGCCGGCGGCGGCGAGCCAGCTCGGCCAGGGGCGCCGCGCCGCCATGCAGCGGCGCCAGGCAATGGCCACGCGCGGCCGCAGCGATGCCGCGCAGCCACGGCCCAGCGGGCGGGTCCGCCCGCGCGAGGACGGCGTCGTCGTGCCCACCAAGGTCGAGGAAGGCCACACGCTGGCGGGCCAGCGCGTCACCGGGACCCAGGTCGAGCGCACGGCGCGCGTGACCGGCAACGAGCCCGGCTCCTGCCGCGCCGTGACCGGGACCGAATACATCGGCGGCGAGCAGTTCGACCGCCTGTGCGCCACGCGCCCCGCGCCTGCCGCGCCGAAGGTCCTCGGCGGGCGTACCGATCGCGGCCAGGCCTTCACCGGAACCCTGGTGGACCGGCCCGCGCGCGTGACCGGCGGCGAGCAGGGAGCCGACCGCGCCGTCACCGGAACCCGCTACCTGGCACCGGGTGTGGACAGCGCGCCCGACAAGGTCGGGGTCACGCATACCGCGAGCGGCCGCTCGGTCACCGGCACCAGCCTGGATGCCGCGCGACGCGCCACCGGAAGCGAGGCAGGCGACTGCCGCGCGGTGACCGGAACCGAGTACCTGTCGTCCGAGCATTTCGGCAGCGTCTGCGGCAGCAGGCCGCCGGCGCAGCCGCGCAAGGTCAGCGTGATGTCCAGCCGCGAAGGCCAGCGCGTCACGGGCAGCAGCCTGGCGCAGGGTGCGCATGTCACCGGCAACGAGGCCGGCGCGTCGCGCTCGGTCACCGGCAATCAGTATTTCAACGCCAGGGACTTCGCCGCGGCGCAGGCGGCCGACGCGGTCGCGGCGGCCGCGGAGTCGTCGCGGCGGGCGGGCCCCGGCCCAAAATCCTGCGGTGACGAGCGCCAGGGGTGCACGCACGTCACCGCGTCGAATTCCGTGAGCATCCAGTCGCGTCCGGCAGTCGCGGGTCGCCAGGCCATGAGCATCCCGGCGCGCGCCGTCACCGGGGACCGCCCCGGCGGCGGTGGCCAGCGCATGACCGGCGATGAACGCGGTGCCTGCGAGGCCGTCACCGGCACGCCCTACGTGGGCGAGGACAACCGCTCCGCGGCCTGTCCCGTGCCCGCGCCGTCCTCGCACGGCCAGGAGCAGGCTTCGCCGACGCAGAGCTTCAGCATCCTCACCCCGGGACACGCCGCGCTCGGTCGCGAACGCGGCCGCGGCATCACTGGCAGCGCAATGGGCACCGAGCGCATCACCGGCCCGGTCAACAAGGCGCAGGGCCTGATCACCGGAACCCCGGAGTTCCGGCGGCACGACGTGCCGCAGGGCTCCGCGGCCGCGCCGGCGCAGCCGCAGGCCGCCAGCCGCCTCAGCGGCGAAGGCAGCCAGCAGGGCCCGCGCATCTCCGGCGACGTGTGGATGGAGCGCTCGCGTGTCACCGGCACCGAGGGGCCGTCGGCGCGCAGTCGCAATCCCTCCATGCGCGGCCAGCCGCGCGGGGCCGCCAGCAGCGCGGCCGCGCATCGTGAGCTCGAGCGTCCGCAGGTCGCGCCGTCGCGCGTCACCGGCTCGTCCGGCAACACCGAGCGCGGTGCGGTGGTGACCGTGTCCGGCGGCGCGCGAGGCTGAGGCGGAGGCGGCCAGCCATGAACACCCTCAAGCGACGCGTCGCCATGCAGACCCGCGCGGTGCCGGCGGTGGCGCAGGCTGCCGGCGCGCAGCCCAGCCCGGCGCTGCCGAGCAACCCGGCCTGCGTGATGGGTGCCGGGCAGGACTGCCGGCACGCGCTGGTCGACCGCGAGGCCAACCAGCGTCTGTTCGACTACGAGCAGACGGTGCGCGCGCGTTTCAGCGGCGTCGTGGACATGCTGCGCGGCATCTCGGCGTTGCAGCACGAGGCGGATTTCGTCGAGCGGGCCCAGGCCATCGCGATGCAGCGCATGGAATGGCCGCTTCCCGAGGAATTGCTGCGCAATGCCTGGGTGCGCGGGCTGGACATGCGCGCACTGCACGCGCATTGCCAGTTCCATGCCGCGCGCCGCTGCGTGCGCCTGGCCGGGCAGGAGCAGGCGCCGTGGCGCGCCACCCTGCCGCTGCAGGCGCGGCTGCTCGCCGAGTGCGGTTTCCACACGGTCGACATCTCCCCCTGTGCCGACGGCCGCCTGCAGGGCGTCGTGCCCTACGTGCTGCGCATGGCGCAGGACGGCCACGTGCTGGTCAAGGCCTACGCCGGGGCGATGTTCGACGTCGAGGCCGACATGGCGGACTGGGCGCAGCGCGAACTCGAGCGTCTGAACGGCGCCTTCGACCAACTCGCGGGGCCGGGCGAAGCCCTGCGCTACCTGAAGGTCGCCATCTACCACTTCAGCAGCGCCCATCCCACCGAGCAGGGTTGCGCGTTCCATGCCAGCAACGACCGCCAGTCGGTGGAGTCGGCGGCGGCGCGGCTGGACGAGCTGCGCGTGGCCGTCGAGCGCACCTACGGCGTGGGCGCTGCCCCCGAGGTGCTGCTGATCGGACTCGACACCGACCTGGACGCGCTGCGCATCCATCTTCCCGACGGCGACGGCGACGTCAATCCGCATCGCTACGTCGACACCGCCGAGTTGTACCGCGAAACCCTGGGCATGCCGGCGGAACAGGCGCTGCGGCACCTGCAGTCGCGGGTCGACGACGCGCAGCAGATGGGCGGCTGGGGGCAGGGCTACGGCAGCATGCGCGAAGGCATGCGCCGCTTCGTGTTGGCGCTGGCGCAGGCCAACCTGTCGCAGATCGAGTACGTGATCCGCCACCACGAGGGGCGCTACGCGGTGATCGGGCATGACGAGGAATTCATCTGCGCCGGCGAACCCCTGCCCGACCTGCAGCTGCGCAACCTGTTCTATTTCGCGCATCTGGACACGGTCGAGGAAGGCGCGGCCGACCTCGACGTCGGCATGCGCATCTTCGGCGGGCTGAACCTGCGCCACGGCATCTCGGTGCCGATCCTCGTGCACTTCCTGTACAGCTCGCAGGTACCCGGGTCGCGCGAGCGCGCGGCGCTGCGGGCGCGTCGCGTGCGCGACGCCATCGTGGCGCGCTACGCCGCGCTCGCCGGAGAGGGCATGCTGCACTGTCGCATGGCGGTGAGCGACCGCCTGGGCAGCGAGCGCTGCGAGTTCCTCGACGACCCCGATCACGGGGCTACGCACTGAGGAGCCCGGACATGCGGATCATGCGAGTGGAAAAGACCCTGGTGTCGACGAATCGCATCGACAGCTTCGGGCACCGCCCGTTGCTGGTGGTGCAGGACAAGCCTGGCGGCACGCGTGCGGTGGCGGTGGACGCGGTGGGTTGCGTGCCCGGCGACTGGGTGCTGTGCGTGGGCTCGTCGGCGGCGCGCGACGCCGCCGGCAGCAAGGACTTCCCGTCCGACCTGACCATCGTCGGGATCATCGACCACTGGAGCGCGGAGGCCTGATGGACATCTGGCTGGTCAAGGACGAACTGGTGTGCACGCGACGCGCGCCCGGGTTGCAGTCGGCGTCGCTGCGCGTGCTGCAGGGGCAGCGCGGCCAGATCGAGGTGGCCACCGACCCGGTGGGGGCGCCGGTGGGCAAGTGGGTGTTCACGACCCTGGGCAGCGCGGCACGCCTGGCGATGCCGCAGCGCAGCGTGACCACCGATCTGAGCATCTGCGGAATCATCGACGCGTGGGAGCCGTGATGCCCGTGCGGGACTTTTTTCTTGAACTTGAGGAGTGACAAATGGCTGAACGCATGGGCATTGCCCTGGGAATGATCGAGACGCGCGGCCTGGTGCCGGCCATCGAGGCGGCGGACGCGATGTGCAAGGCCGCCGAGGTGCGCCTGATCGGACGCCAGTTCGTCGGCGGCGGCTACGTGACCACGCTGGTGCGCGGCGAGACCGGCGCGGTGAACGCCGCGGTGCGTGCCGGCGCCGACGCCTGCGAGCGCGTGGGCGACGGCCTGGTGGCCGCGCACATCATCGCCCGCGTGCATGGCGAGGTCGAGAGCGTGCTGCCGGTGTCGCCGAGCGCCTGAGCCCCGGCGCGCGGACCCGCAGCAAGACGAAGCATCCACGAATCCAATTCATCGAGGAGATCATCATGGCGAGTGCCAATGGAATTGCCCTGGGAATGATCGAGACGCGCGGCCTGGTGCCGGCGATCGAGGCCGCCGACGCGATGTGCAAGGCCGCCGAAGTGCGCCTGATCGGACGCCAGTTCGTCGGCGGCGGCTACGTGACCACGCTGGTGCGCGGCGAGACCGGCGCGGTGAACGCGGCGGTGCGTGCCGGTGCCGATGCCTGCGAGCGCGTGGGCGACGGCCTCGTGGCCGCGCACATCATCGCCCGCGTGCATGGCGAGGTCGAAGGCATCCTGCCGACCGCCGCGTCGGCCTGAGCCGGACTGTTCAACTCCTCGGGTTCCCCCCGGCGCGTGCGCGCCGGGGATCCCGAGTCCACGCAGGGGAAGCAAGCAATGGCAAACGTGACGGGAATTGCCCTGGGAATGATCGAGACGCGCGGCCTGGTGCCAGCGATCGAGGCGGCGGACGCGATGTGCAAGGCCGCCGAGGTGCGCCTGGTGGGGCGCCAGTTCGTCGGCGGCGGCTACGTGACCACGCTGGTTCGTGGCGAGACCGGCGCGGTGAACGCCGCGGTGCGCGCCGGAGCCGATGCCTGCGAACGTGTCGGCGACGGCCTCGTGGCCGCGCACATCATCGCCCGCGTGCATGAGGAGGTCGAGGGTGTGCTGCCGTCGAATCCGCAGGCCGACGGCGGCGGGCGCGACGCCGAGATCACGTCGACCCGCAGCTGAGGGCGCCGCACGCCGAAGGACCGCCGATGCCGCAATCCAGCACCTCCTGGCAGGAACAGGGCAAACCACCGCTGCTGTTCAAGCGCTTCGAGTTCGAGGACTACGCGCGCACCCGCGACTTCCTCGACGCGCTGAACGAATTGTCCGAGCGCATCGGCCTGTATCCGCGCAACCTGAGCTTTTCCAGCACCCACGTCAACGTCACGCTGGATGCGGACGGCGAAGCCCTGGGAGAGCGCGAACGCGACTTCGCGCGGCGACTCGACGCGCTGGCCCAGGGCGGGGACTGAGGCCATGGTCGCGCCGCGCGTGCTCGCCGTGATCAACCAGAAGGGCGGCGCCGGCAAGACCACGCTGGCGATGAACCTTGCCGCGGGCCTGTCGCGCGGCGCCCCCACGGTGCTGCTCGACCTCGACCCGCAGGCTTCGGCGCTGCAGTGGGCGGGTGCCGGCACGCAGCCGTTCCCGGCCACCGTGAAGCAGTTGTCGGGACGTTGGGACGCGGCGGGGCTGCGTCGTGGTTTCAAGGCCTACGCGCACGTCGTGCTCGACTGCCCTCCGTCGCTCGACGGCATGGCGTCGATGCAGGCGCTGCGCGCCTGCGATGTCGCGCTGGTACCGGTACTGCCGTCGCCGGTGGACCTGTGGGCCAGCCTGCGCCTGCCGCAGGAGGTTGAGGCGGCGCGCCAGACCAACCCCGGCTTGCGTGCCTTCCTCGTGCTGAACCAGATCGAGCAGCGCAGCGCGCTGTCGGCGGCGATGCAGCACGCGCTGGCCGAATTCGGCATGCCGCTGCTGCAGTCGGTGGTGCGGCGCAGGGCCGTGTATCGCGCCGCCGCGCTGGACGGCGTATCGGTGTACCAGATGGGCGCGCGGGCGCAAGCCGCCGCCGACGAGATCCAGGCCATCCTCGAGGAGTTGCCCACATCATGAACCGCATCAAGGAAAAGCTCGCCCAGAGCGTTCGCCAGGCGCGTTGCGCGCCGGCCGCGGCGCGTCCCGCGAAGACCCCCGCGAAGCCGGCCGCCAAGGCGGCCGTCGAACCGGCCGTGAAAGCCGCGGCGCCGGCGGCAGCCGCGCGCACAGGCGGCATCGCCGGCGAGCCGAGCGCGTCCGCCACGACCCTGTTCCCGCAGCGCGTCTGGCCCGATTGAAGGGACCAGGCCCCGCGTTCACCTCGTTCGAGGCCCTCGACGCGGCGCAGGCCCTAGACTTGCCCCGCGGCATGGGCCGCATCAACCCGAATACCGATTTGCCATGCGACACGACGACCACGCCCGAACCTATGCTCCCCGCCAGGACGCCCGCGGACCCCGCGGCGGCTCGGTGATGCCCGCCTCGGCGCGCTCGGCAGCCGAACCGGCGGACGGCGAAGCCCTCGACGCCTACCGCGTCGGCGCCGAGCCCTACTACCGCAACGTCGCCGACGAGGTGGCGCTGTACGAGGCGGCCTACTCGGTGCGCCTGCCGGTGATGCTGAAGGGGCCCACCGGCTGCGGCAAGACGCGCTTTGTCGAGTACATGGCGTGGCGCCTGGGGCGTGCGCTGGTGACCGTGTCGTGCAACGAGGACATGACCGCCAGCGACCTGGTCGGGCGCTTCCTGCTCGACGCCGAGGGCACGCGCTGGCAGGACGGCCCGCTGGCCATGGCCGCGCGCCACGGCGCCATCTGCTACCTCGACGAGGTGGTGGAGGCACGCCAGGACACGACGGTGGCGATCCACCCGTTGACCGATGCGAGGCGCATGCTGCCGCTGGAGAAGAAGGGCGAGATCATCCACGCCCATCCCGATTTCCAGCTGGTGATCTCCTACAACCCGGGATACCAGAGCCTGATGAAGGACCTGAAGCAGTCGACCAAGCAGCGTTTCGCGGCGCTGGACTTCGGCTACCCGCAGGCCGACATCGAGACCGAGATCGTGACCCACGAGTCGGGCGTCGCGCCCGAGATCGCGCGCAACCTGGTGCACATCGCCGAGCGCTCGCGCAACCTCAAGGGCCACGGGCTGGACGAGGGCCTGTCCACGCGCATGCTGATCTACGCCGGCTCGCTGATCGCGCAGGGCGTGGGCGCGCAGGAGGCCTGCCGCATGGCGCTGGTGCGCCCGATCACCGACGACCCCGACATGCGCGACGCGCTGGACGCGACCGTCACCACCTATTTCTGAGGCCGGCGGGCGGTCGTGTCGCGATGAGCATCCATCTGGAGGAATTCCAGGAGCTGTACAAGGAGCTGCCCGGCGGCGCGCAGGAGTTGCTGCGCGCGTCGTGGAACGAGGCCTCGCGCGCCTTCTCGCCACGCGGCCTCG
>JAJYTY010000299.1 GCA_021792835.1 Pseudomonadota bacterium | reverse complement strand
CGCCTATCACGCGCTCACCGGCTATGTGGCGGTGCGCTTCTTTCCGGCAGGCCCGGTGCGCTGGCTGCTCGGAACGCCGGCTGTGTGGCTGCTGCTCGAATGGCTGCGAGGCTGGCTGCTGTCGGGATTCCCGTGGCTGTCGCTCGGGTATACCCAGACCGGCACGGCGCTTGCGCGCCTGGCGCCGCTCGCCGGCGTCTATGGCATCAGCCTGGTGCTGCTGGCGAGCGCGGGGGCGCTGCTGGCGCTGGTGCGCGGCACGACCCGGGTCCGGATCGTTGCGGCGCTGGTGCTGGGGGCGCCGTGGCTCGCCTCGGCCGCCCTCGGCCACATTGCCTGGACCCAACCGTCGGGCGCGCCGGTGTCGGTAGCGATCGTACAGGGCGACATTCCTCAGCAGGACAAGTGGCTGGCCGGCCACTCCCAGCGGATCCTCGAGCGCTATCAGCGCATGACCGAGTCGGCGTTCGGCACAAAGCTCATCGTCTGGCCGGAATCGGCGCTGCCGTATCCGATCAACAACCTGCTGCCCTATGTGGAGCACCTCGACCGCCAGGCACGCGCGCACGGCTCCTCGCTGGTGCTCGGCACGCAGCGCGTCGCGATCCACGACGGGCGCTATGACTACTACAACTCCATTCTGGCGCTCGGCAAGCGCGCCAGCTGGTACGACAAGGTTCATCTGGTACCGCTCGTGGAATTCATCCCATTGCCACGCTTCGTGCGTCAATGGCTGGCGCGGATGAATCTGCCGTCGTCGAGCTTCACGCCCGGGCGGGCTCGCCAGCGGCCGCTGCCGGTCGGAGGGCTCGAACTCGGGCCCACGGTGTGCTACGAGGTGGCATACGGCGGGTACATGCTGCACATGCTGCCGGAGGCGAACGCCCTGGTGAATGTTACCGACGACGCCTGGTTCGGTAACACCCCCGAGCTCTCGCAGCAGTTTCAGATGGCGCGCATGCGCGCCCAGGAAGAGGGTCGTTACATGATCGTCGCCACCGATGATGGGGTTTCGGGTGTCATCGGGCCCCAAGGACAGGTGATCGCACGGGCGCCTATCATGGTGCCCTACGTGCTGCGCTCGGCGGTCGTGCCCATGACGGGGATGCCGCCCTTTGCCCGCATGGGCAACGGTCTGGCCGTCGGGCTTGCGGGCGCCGCTCTCGCTGCGGCACTGGCGACGGGGATGCGGGGACGCGCCAAAGCACGGTGAGGTGATGGCCGGAATTCGCCCTTGCGCGAATTTTCCCGGAACCTCGACCCCGGCACGGGGGTCGCGCAAGAACGGCCGCGCCTTTGAGCGCCGGGAAAAATCCGCTCTGCGGCCGCGTTCCTTTGCCGCTATGCTATCGGTTTAAGTTTCTGCAAGTACCAGAGATTCCAGGCAATCCCCTGATGGACGAGACCTACGATCCGGCCGCCGTCGAACGCGCGGCGCAAGAGTACTGGGAACGGCACCGCAGCTTCGAGGCTCGCGAGGATGCCGGACGGCAGAAGTTCTACTGCCTGTCTATGCTGCCCTATCCATCAGGGCGATTGCACATGGGACACGTGCGCAATTACACGATCGGCGACGTACTGGCCCGCTTCATGCGCATGCAGGGCCGCAACGTGCTTCAACCCATGGGCTGGGATGCGTTCGGCCTGCCGGCCGAGAATGCCGCCATCAGCAACGGTGTGCCGCCGGCGCGCTGGACCCGTCAGAACATCGAATATATGCGTTCGCAGCTGAAATCGCTCGGCTTCGGCATCGACTGGAGCCGTGAGCTTGCCACCTGCGATCCGAGTTATTACCGCTGGAACCAGTGGCTGTTTCTACGCATGCTGGAAAAAGGCATCGCCTATCGCAGGACGGGCGTCGTGAACTGGGATCCGGTCGACCAGACGGTGCTCGCCAACGAGCAGGTGATCGACGGGCGGGGCTGGCGCACGGGGGCTCTCGTGGAAAAGCGCGAGATCCCGATGTATTACCTGCACATCACCCGCTATGCCGACGAGCTCCTCGCCGATCTCGAGAAGCTCCCGGGATGGCCGGAACGGGTGAAGGTGATGCAAGCCAACTGGATCGGCCGCAGCGAGGGCTGCGAGATCGCCTTCCCTTATGCTCCCGATACCCGCGAGGCGATGGCCGCGGACGGTGCGCTGAAGGTGTTCACCACGCGGGCTGACACGCTGTTCGGCGTGACCTTCATGGCCATCGCCGCCGAGCACCCTATCGCGCTCGCCGCCGCCGCCGCCAACCCTCCGCTGGCCGCCTTCATCGACGAATGCCGCCGCGGCAGCGTGATGGAAGCCGATGTCGCCACCCAGGAAAAGAAAGGCATGCACACGGGACTGCACGTGCTACATCCGTTCACCGCGGAACCCATAGGCATCTGGATCGCCAACTACGTGCTCATGGGCTACGGCGAGGGCGCAGTCATGGGCGTGCCCGCCCACGACGAGCGCGACTTCGAGTTTGCAACGAAGCACAGCCTGCGCATCGCCCCCGTGGTGCGCTCGACGACCGGGGCCTACGAGCGGGTGCAGGCACCCTGGAATCCCGCCTACTCCGAATACGGCGTCACCGTCGATTCCGGGGAATTCTCCGGCCTGACGTTCAAGGCTGCCGTAGAGGCGATCGCTGCCGCCCTGGACAAACGCGGACTCGGCCGCAAGCGCACCCAGTATCGCCTGCGAGACTGGGGCATCTCCCGCCAGCGCTACTGGGGGTGCCCCATTCCGCTCATCCATTGCGGTCGCTGCGGCGAAGTGCCCGTCCCCGATGAGCAGCTGCCGGTGCTCCTGCCCGAGGACTTGGCGCCCGACGGCAGCGGCAACCCGCTCAACAAGTCGCCCGCCTTCTACCAATGTGCGTGCCCGAAGTGCGGTAGTGCAGCGCGGCGCGAGACCGACACCATGGACACCTTCGTCGACTCGTCCTGGTACTACATGCGCTACACCTGCCCGGACCAGGCGCACGCCATGGTCGACGAGCGCGCCGGCTACTGGCTGCCGGTCGACCAGTACATCGGCGGCATCGAGCATGCGATCCTGCACCTTTTGTATTCGCGCTTCTGGACCAAGGTGATGCGCGATCTCGGTCTGGTGCGCT
>JAJYTY010000298.1 GCA_021792835.1 Pseudomonadota bacterium | reverse complement strand
CGCTCAGGCGAGCGCTAGCCCTTGCAGCAGCAGCTGCACCCGCACCTTGACGGCGTTCAGCCCGTCGAACTCGCCGCCCTCGCAGGGGCCGGTGCGCGGCACCACCTGCACGCGCACGCCGGCGGCTTGCGCCTCGTCCAGCGCGGCCTGCAACTGCTCGTGCACGGTGCCGCCGCCGGTGCCCAGCACGACCAGCGCCTGCAGCGGCGGCTGCAGCATGCCGGCGCGAGATGCCGCCAGCAGCGCGCGCACGAGCGCGCCGTCGGCGCCGGCATGGCTGCACACAAGTTCCACACGCGGCCACGCCGGCTGCAGCGCTGCCGCGGGCAGCGCCACGCGCACAGCTTGCGGCCCGACCGGCTGCCGCGTGAATCGCAGCCCGCTGGCGCCGATGAAGCCCAGCGGCCCGCGCTCGCCCGAGCCGAAGGCGTCGATGCGCGCGGGGCGCTCCTTGCCGACGTCGCGCGCCGCGTGCACCCGGCCGTGCGCGACGCACAGCACGCCGCGTCCGGCCGCCGAGGAGTCGGCGGCCACGCGCACGGCATCGAACAGATTGCGCGGCCCATCGGCCGACAAGGCGGCCGCCGGCAGCATGGCCGCGGTGAGCACGACCGGCTCGCCCGGCTCGAGCAGGCAGTCCAGTGCGTACGCGGTCTCCTCGAGCGTATCGCTGCCGTGCGTGATGACGCAGCCGGCGACCCCCGGGCGGGCTCGCCAGGCCTGCACCTCGCGCGCCAGTTGCAGCCACAGATCGGGGCCCGCGTCCTTGCTGTCGATGTTGCACAGCTGGCGCAGTTGCAGGCGCGCGTGCTGCTGTACCCCCGGCGCCGCCGCCAGCAGTTGCTCGACGCCGAGCACGCCCGCTGTGTAGCCGGCGCCGGTGGCGGTGCTGGATGCGGGAGCCACTCCGGCGATGGTGCCGCCGGTGCCGAGCACCAGGACCTGCGGGAGCTGGAGGGCTTGCGGCTCGGAATCGGGCCCTGGCCCGTCATGGAGCGGGGAGTCTTGCATAAGCGCGGGATCTGGATAAAAATACAGGGGTAAACATACAGTACCGCGAAGCGCCGCGCGAAGCCCCGGCGCGAGGAGCAGCCTGCATGACCCAAGTCGCGAAGCTTACCGCCCGCCAGGAAGAAATCCTGCGCTTGATCGCGCGCAGCATCGAGCGCAGCGGTTATCCGCCGACGCGCGCCGAGATCGCCTCCGAGCTGGGCTTTCGTTCCGCCAATGCCGCCGAGGACCATCTGCACGCGCTGGCGCGCAAGGGCATGCTGGAGCTGGCCTCCGGCACCTCGCGCGGGATCCGCCTGACCGCGCAGGCCGCCACGACCCTGCGTGCGGCGGGCGGATCGGCGCGCCTGCTGTCGGCACGCGCCCTGCCCGGCATGGAGCAGTTGATGCTGCCGCTGATCGGGCGTGTCGCGGCCGGCCATCCGATCCTCGCGCAGGAGCATGTCGAATCCACGCTGGCGGTCGATCCACAGCTGTTCACGGCGCGCCCCGACTACCTGCTGAAGGTGCGTGGCGCCAGCATGGTCAACGCGGGCATCCTCGACGGCGACCTGCTCGCGGTGCGGCAGACGCGCGACGTGCACAACGGTCAGATCGTCGTGGCACGCCTTGGAGACGAGGTCACGGTCAAGCGCCTGCGCCGTGGGGCGCAGCGCATCGAGCTGCTGCCGGAGAACCCCGATTTCTCGCCGATCGTCGTCGAGCCCGACCAGCCCTTCGACATCGAGGGCCTGGCGGTGGGCCTGCTGCGCAACACGATCTGAGCAGCCCTCGGCCTCGGCCCCCGGGCCTCGGCGGGTCGGCCTCAGGGTGCCGGCAGTTCGTCGACGTCGGGCGTGCGCACCTGGTGCAGCGGCTGCGCGCTGACCAGCATGCCGTCGGCATCGGCGTACAGCCAGTCGCCGGGGCGCACCGGCACCCCCTGCACGCGCACTGGCACGTCGCGCTGGCCTGCACCGAGCTTGCGCGGCGGCATGGGCATGCTGGCCAGCGCGCGCACGCCGATCGGGCTGGCCTGGATTTCCTGCACGTCGCGCACGCAGCCGTCGATCACCAGGCCGGCCCAGCCGTTGCGCACCGCGAGCTCGACCAGGCGTCCGCCAAGCACCGCGTGCCGCATGGACGCGCCCGCGTCGACCACCAGCACGCGCGCCATGCCGGCCTGTTCGAGCTCCGCGCGCAGCAGCGAGTTGTCCTCGAAGCACTGCACCGTGGCGACCTGTCCGTAGAAGATGCCCTGGCGCCCGAAATGCCGGAACACGGGAGGCAGCACGCGCAACTCGCCGCGCGCGGCGGCCTCGGCGTGCTGGTCGCAGAAGTCGCAGGTGTTGATCGCCGTCGCGGCGGTCGGATTGCAGATGGCCATCAGGCTTCTCCGTGTGGGTCGGGATGGGCGTGGGTGATTCGGCGCATGACGCGCCTGGACACGCGCGATGTCCCCGATTGCAAGGCCTTTGGCGTGCCGGCGTCATGCTTCAGGTCAAATCCGGGGCGTGGTGCCGTGGCCGCCACGTCAAGGGTATATGCTTTGTCCGCCGCCGACGCCGCGAACTCGCGGCGCTGCCCTTGAAGTGCCCGCATGCTCTCGAATTTCCTGAACTGGTTCGTCCCCTGGTATCCGTCGCTGCCGATGGCGCTGTTCCTGGTGCTGGGCGCGCTGCTGTACCTTCGCGGAAGCCTGCGCCGGCGCACTGCGGCGTGGCGCCAGTTTCTGTTCTGGACGGGCTGGATCCTGCTGTGGCAGGCCCTGCAGACGCAGTGGGACTACGTGGCGGAACACGAGTTCTTCATCCACATGATGCAGCAGGCGACGCTGCACGACCTCGCGCCGCTGCTGGTCATGGCAGCCTGGCCTGGGCCCACATGGCGTGCCGGGCTCGGGGTGCACTGGCGCCGGCGCTGGCTGCTTCCCGTGCTGGGCGTGGCGCCGATCCGCTGGCTGGGCGCCTTCCTGCTCAACCCCTGGGCGGCGACGGTGCTGTTCGGCGGACTGGCCGTGTTCTGGCTCATCCCCTCGGTGCACGTCGGGGTGATGCTCAACACCGGGCTGTACCAGCTGATGAACTGGACCATGACCCTCGACGG
>JAJYTY010000059.1 GCA_021792835.1 Pseudomonadota bacterium | reverse complement strand
GACTTCGAGCCGGGCGACGCCTTCGGCCTGACCTACGGCACCGCCTTGCACGCGCTGCGCACCGTGGGCGCGCTGCAACCGGGCCAGACCCTGCTCGTGCTGGGTGCCGCCGGCGGCGTCGGACTGGCCGCGGTGGAGGTGGGCAAGGCCCTGGGCGCCCGGGTGATCGCCGCCGCCTCCAGCGCCGAGCGCCTGCAGCTGGCGCGCCAGCACGGCGCCGACGCCACCATCGACTACGCCACGCAGGACCTGCGGCGCCGCGTGCTCGATCTCACCGAAGGACGCGGCGCAGACCTCGTGCTCGACCCGGTCGGCGGCAGCTACACCGAAAGCGCACTGCGCGCCACGGCGTGGCGCGGCGCCCTGCTGGTGGTCGGATTCGCCGCCGGCGAGATCCCGCGCCTGCCGCTGAACCTGTTGCTGCTGCAGGAGCGGCGCGTGCTCGGCGTGTACTGGGGCGAGGCGCTGCAGCGCGACCCGGCAGGCCACCTGCGCGACGTGGAGCAGCTGCTGCAGTGGTTCGCCGACGGCAGGCTGCGTCCGCCGATCACCGAACGCGTCGGCCTGCACGAGGCGCGAGAGGCCATCGAACGCATGGCCGCGCGCCGCATCATGGGCAAGGTGGTGGTCGACATCCAGGGCTGAGTGGGCCGACCCCGCGCCGGATCAAGTTCGCTGCACGAGCCGGCACGCGGGCGGGCGCCGCGGGGTCTAAGGTGCTGCGCATGGGCCGCATGGCGCGGCCCGGCAGCACCGGAGGCCACGATGAGCCCAGCCAGCAAGACTCCCCGCACCCCTGCCGTTTCGCCGAAGGCGCCGGCGGCGCAGCGCGCCCCGCATGCCGACGCGGACGCCCCGCGCGAGCAAGCCGCCGCGCAGGAAATCGCCGGCCGCCACAAGAACGCCGGGCAGAAGGACCACAAGGCCGCGCGCACCGCGCGACGCACCGTCGACCGCGCGCGCGGTCCCGCGACTTCCAAGCCGTAGACCTGAGCGAGTCCGGGCCGGCGCCTTTCGGGCGGGCGCCCGGCGCCGGCGCGACCACGCCGACCTGACAGGTATTCGGGGAATTACCGCATGGGCTGCGCGGCGCGCGCCCCATGCGCACAATCGTCGCTCGCCGGGCTTCGCATCGAGCGAGGCCAGGCGCAGCCACACCTGCCGCGGCCCTGTCCTTGCCGCAGCCCCTGTCCTTGCCGCAGCCCCTGTCCTTGCCGCAGCCCTGCAGTCCTGCTGCGGTGTTGCCCGCGGCCTTCCCGAGCATTCCCCGCAGTGTCCCCGACGATGCCCGACGCACCGGTGGTCTCCTCATGGTGGCGCTTCCCGCTCGCGTTGATGCTGCTGGAAGTCGTCGTGTATCTGTCGCAGGACATGTACCTGCCTGCGCTTCCGGTGGTGCAGCAGTGGTTCGGCATCAGCCAGGCCTCGGCGCAGCTGAGCATTGCCGCGTGGACCTCCGGCGCGGCCCTGGTGCAACTGGTCACCGGCCCGGTCTCCGACCGCTTCGGCCGCCGCAGCGTGCTGCTGGCCGGGGTGCTGTGCTTCGCCGTGTCCAGCGCCGCATGCGCGCTGCTGTCGAGCTTCGAATGGTTCCTCGCCGCGCGCGTCGCACAGGGCTGCGCCGGCATCTGGGCCACCAGCGCCGGCTACGCGGCGATCCACGAACTGTTCGAGGCGCGCACCGCGATCCGCCTGCAGGCCTGGATGAACAGCGTCACCGTGCTGGGCCCCGCGCTGGGACCGGCGCTGGGCGCCGCGCTGCTGCTGGTGGGGCCGTGGCAGGGCATGTTCGTGCTGCTCGCCGCGTGCACGGCCGGGCTGCTGGTGCCGCTGTGGAAATGGGTGCCCGAAACCGTCGACCTCGCCAACGGCCGCGTGCTGTCGGCGCGGCGCATCGGCGCCGACTATGTGGCCCTGCTTCGCAACGGCCCGATGATGTGCCTGCTCGGCTGCTGGTGCCTGGTGTTCATGGTGATGGTGTTGTGGGCCGTCAGCGGCCCCTTCATGCTGCGCGGCCGCGGTGACGGCCAGGGTGCCTTCGTGTGGGCGCAGATGTATGGCTGCTGCGCGTTCATCGTCGGCACCCGGCTGGTCGACCGCATGCTCGACCTGTACCCGCGCCCCCTGATGCTGGCCTTGGCGCTGGACCTGTGCCTGCTGGGCGTGGCAGCCGCGCTGGCGGCCGCGCTGCTGCGCGCGCCGGCGTGGCTGGTGATCGGTCTGTACGGGCTGTTCATGGTCGGCTCGGGCCTGCTGCTGGCACCGCTGTACCGTGCCGTGCTCGAGCGCGCGCAGCAGGACATGGGACTGCGCGTGGCCTGGGTGTCGAGCGTGATCAACGTGGCCGGCTCGCTGGCCTGCGCGGTGGCCGCGCTGCTCGAGGTGGACCACCTGCGCAGCTTCTCGCTGCTTGGACTGCTGGCGGTGTTCGGCGCGCGAGCGCTGGCGCGCAGCCGCCGCGGCCTGGCCGCCGCTCCCGTCTGAAGAGCCGGCGCTGCCGGCGTGCGCGCCCGGCGCTGCGCCGCGTCAGGCCAGTCGCCGCAGGCGCACGCGTGCCAGCAGATCGGGCAACTGCGCCGGGTCGAACAGCTCGGTTCCCGGCTGCGCCGCCGTGGCGCTGCCGCAGGCCAGCCCCAGGCGCAGCGCCTGCGGCGCCTGGGCGCCGCAGGCCAGCGCGGCCAGCAGCCCGGCCAGCATCGAATCCCCGGCCCCGACCGTGGAACGCAGTTCCACCCGTGGCGCCTCGCCGTGCCAGACGCCGTCGGCGCAAGCCAGCAGTGCGCCCTGCGCGCCCAGCGACACGCAGACCACGTCGACCGCGCTGCGCTGGCGCAGCGCGCAGGCTTCACGCTGCAACAGCTCCAGGCTCGGCAGCTCGCGCCCCACCAGTTGCTCGAACTCCCAGCGGTTGGGCTTGATCAGGGTGGCTCCCGCCGACAGCACCTGCGCGAGTTCCGCGCCCGGCATGTCCAGCACCACGCGCGTGCCCTGCGCGCGCAGCTCACGCGCCATCGCGACATACAGCGACGCATCGCGGCCCCGCGGCGGCGACCCGGTGAGCACCGCCAGCCCGCCCGCGCCACGCAGGCGAAGCTGCCGCGCGGCGCGCCGCAGCGCCTCCTCGCCCAGCGGCGGCCCCTGCCCGATCAGTTCGTACTGCGATTGCGGGCGCCGCTGCTCCACCGTCGCGTTGATGCGGGTCTCGCCGTCGGCGCGGATCGCATGCACATGCGGCAACTCGCCGCGCAGCAGGCGCAGCATCGCGCTGCCGAGGTCCCCCGCGGCGACGACGCAGGCGTGCGACGCCAGTCCCAGCCGGTGCAGCGCGCGGGCCACGTTGATGCCGTTGCCCCCCGGGTCGACACGGTAGCGCGACGCATGCAGCTTGCGGTCGTCCTGCAGGGTGTCGACCTCGTAGCTGACGTCCAGGCTGGGCTGCAGGGTCAACGTGGCGATCGGCGGCGCCGGCCGCGTCGCGCCGATCCACCGCGCGAGCTCGCCGGGTACCTGAGCGGGAGCGGACCTCGGCCGCATCAGCGCAGACGCCGCACGCGTGGCGAGGCGTCGGTCTCGCCGACGGGCGTCGGCACGGCGGGCGCCGGCGCCGCTGGGGCCTCCCGGGCGGCGCGCTCGCCGCGCGCACGACGCACCGGCGCCGTGTAGGCCTGGCGGATCGCCGCGAGTTCGGCGAGTTGCGCGCCGACCAGGAAGTTCACGCTGCCGGGCGGCACCAGGCCTTCGTCGTCGGGCTCGCCCGCGGCAACCCCGGTGAGCAGCTCGACGGCCTCGTCGACATGGCCCACCGCCCACACGTGGAACCGCCCCTGCTCGCAGGCCTGCACGACGTCCTCGCGCAGCATCAGGTGCTTGACATTGGCACGCGGGATCAGCACACCCTGCTCGCCACTGAGTCCGCGCGCCGCGCAGATGTCGTAGAAGCCCTCGATCTTCTCGTTGACCCCGCCGATGGCCTGGGCCTCGCCGAACTGGTTGACCGAGCCGGTGATGGCCAGCGACTGGCGCACCGGCAGGTCGGCCAGGTCCGACAGCAGCGCGCACAGTTCGGCCAGCGACGCGCTGTCGCCCTCCACCGGCCCGTACGACTGCTCGAACACCAGGCTGGCCGACAGCGACAGCGGAACCGCCCGCGCATAGCGCGCGCCGAGGAAGGACGAGAGGATCATCACCCCCTTGGAGTGGATCGATCCGCCCAGTTCGCTCTCGCGCTCGATGTCGACGACCCCGGCCTCGCCCACGCGCGCGGTGGCGCTGATGCGCACCGGATGCGCGAAGGCGAAGTCGTCGAGCGCGATCACCGCCAGCCCGTTGACCTGGCCGACGCGTTCGCCGCTGACCGAGATCAGCAGGTTGTCGCGCAGGATCTGGTCCTGCAGTCGGCTGCGCAGGCGGTCGACGCGCCGCTCCCGCGCACGCAACGCCTCGTCGACGTCGGCGCGCGTGACCTGCGCGCGCGCGCCGCGCGCCGCCGCCAGGTCCGCCTCCTGCAGCACCTCGGCGAGCAGGCGCCGGCTCGCGCTCAGGCGCTGGCCGTCGCCGGCCAGCCGCGATCCATGCTCGACCAGCCGCGCCACCGCTGCGCGGTCGAAGGCGCGCAGCTTCGCCCCGCGCGCCAGCGTGGCGATGAAGTCGGCGTACTCGACGGTGCTGCGCGGGTCGCGCGGCAGGTCCGAATCGAAATCCGCGGCGACCCGGAACAACTCGGCGAACTCGGGGTCCGCCTCCTTCAACAGGTAATACAGGCGCGGCTCGCCGACCAGCACGACCTTCAGCGCCAGCGGCATCGGCTGCGGTTCCAGCGCGATCGAGCCGACCAGACCCCAGGCCTGTCCCAGGCTCTCGATGCGCAGCTCCCCGCCGCGCAGGCTGCGCTTGAGTCCTTCCCACGCATACGGCTGGGTCAGCACCTTCAGCGCATCGAGCACCAGGTAGCCGCCGTTGGCACGGTGCAGCGCCCCCGGCTTGATCAACGTGAAATTCGTCACCAGCGTGCCGAATTGCGCCACCTGGTCGATGCGCCCGATCAGATTGGGGTGCGTCGGGTTGTCCTCGAACACCACGGGCGCGGCGCCGTCGGCGGCATGGGCCACCAGCGGGTTGACCTTCCAGCGCCCCGGGGAGACCTGCCCGCTCATCACCAGCGACGCGATGCCCCCTTCGCCGCGCGACTCCTCGCGCAGCGCCTCGCCGACCTCGAGCACGTCGTGCATCACCTGGTCCAGGAACTCCACCACCTGCGGCAGGTCGGCGTGGCGCTCCTTCAGTTCGTCGATCAGGTGTCCCGCGGCCAGGCCCAGGGTGTCGCGATTGGCCTCGCGCAGTTGCGCCTGCACGTCGCGGCGCCAGCGCGGCATTTGCTGCATCAGCTGGGTCAGGCGCTCGCCGAAGCCCTCGATCAGCGTGCCGATGCGCTTCTGTTCGTCCTCCGGCAGCTGCTGGAACTCGGTCGGGGACATCGCCTTGCCGTCCTTCAGCGGCGCGAACACGAAGCCCTGCGGGGTGCGCATCAGCGCGATGCCGTGCCCGGCAGCGTCCTGGCCAAGTTCCTGCAACGCGCCTTCCTCGCGCTCCTTGTACGCGTTCTGGATCGCCTCGACACGGGTCTGGTACTGGTCGCTGTCGAAGGCCGCCGGGATCGCGCGCACCAGCTCGGCCACGAAGCGGTCCATGTCCTGCGCCAGTTGCGCGCCGCGGCCGGCCGGCACGCGCAGCAGCCGCGGCTTGCCGGGTTCGTCGAAATGATTGACATAGCACCAGTCGTCGGGCGTGCTGCGCGCGGCCGCGTGTTCGCGCAGCATGCGCCGAAGGATGCAGTGCCGCCCGCTGCCGCTTTCGCCCAGCACGAACAGGTTGTAGCCGGGGCCCTCCATCGCCAGCGCCAGCTCGATGGCCTCGGTGGCGCGCCGCTGGCCGACCACTTCGGTGGTCGCGGCGAGTTCGTCGGTGGAGGCAAAGCCCAGCCCGGCTTCATCGCAACGCGCGAGCAACTGGGCGGCTGGCAGTGCGGCAATGGCGGTCATCGTGTCCTCCTTGGCACAATCACTCACACCCGCGCGCGCGTCGCGCAGGCTGGTACGCGCCGCGCCCGGAGGCGGCGCGGCATGCGAAGCATGATGCGCCGCGGGGCCTGCGGCACGCTTGACCCGCATCAAGCACGCCGACCGCCTGCGCGCGGCCGGCCGCGCTGCCGCCTGGTGCCTGCGCGAGCGCAAGAGCTGCCGGCGGAGCTACAGTGCGCCTGACGGACAAAGGGCTCCGGTGAGCCCCGGGAGCATCGCGTGGAACAAAGACCCCTGGCCTTGATCGTGGGCGCCGGCGACGGCCTCGGCGCCGCGCTGGCGCGCGTGTTCGCCGACGAAGGCGGCATGCGCGTGGCGCTGGCCTCGCGCCACCCCGAGCGCATGCAGGCGCTCGCGACCTCGCTGGACGGGCTCGCGCTGGGCTGCGACGCCACCGTGCAATCCGAGGTCGAAGGGCTGTTCGCGCGCCTGGACCGCGAGCACCCCGACGGCCCCGAGGTCGTGGTCTACAACGCCGGGGCCCGGCTGCGTGCGCCGATCACCGAGATCGACCCCGGCCAGGCCGCGCAGGCGCTGCAGGTCAACGCGCACGGCGCGTTGCTGGTGGCGCAGCAGGCCGCGCGCCGCATGCTGGCGCGCTCGCGCGGCACGCTGCTGTTCACCGGCGCCTCGGCCAGCGTGAAGGGATTCGCCGGCTCCTCGGTGTTCGCGATGGGCAAGTTCGCGCAACGCGGGCTGGCGCAGGCACTGGCCCGCGAACTCGCGCCGCAAGGCGTGCACGTGGCGCACGTGGTCATCGACGGCGGCATCGCGCACCCGCAACGGCCCGCGCCCGCGCGCGAGCACGCGCAGCTCGACCCGCTGGCCATCGCGCGCAACTACCTGCACCTGGCGCGCCAGCCGCGCAGCGCATGGACCTGGGAGATCGAGTTGCGCCCATGGGTGGAGGCGTTCTGAAGCATTCCGCTACATCTCGCGCGAGGCCTCGCGTATCGCTGGAACTTGCCGGCACGCAAGCCGGCGCAATCCGGACTTTCCCCATGCCGGAGCCGGCCCGGGCGCCGCTAGCTTTGCAGCACGCCCGTCGCGCCAGCGCCGCGGGCCCCTTTCAGCGCCCCCACGACGCCGCATGCCCCTGACCTATCGCAAGACCGACAACGGACGCCAGGCACTGAGCACGCGCGAGCCGCCGCTGAGCCGGCCGATGCGCAACCTGCTGTTGCTGATCGACGGGCAGCGCAGCGACGAAGCCCTGCTGGGAATGCTCAGTTCCCCCGAGCTCGGGCCCCATTCCTTCGGGCAGCTGCTCGCGCTGGGGCTGATCGAGGCGACCGTGGGGGATGCACCAGCAACCCCCACCCCACCCGTGGCGCAGGCGCCCGCGGCCGCGGTCTCCGCGCCCGCGCCTGCCGCCCCACCCGAAGCCACGCCCGCGGAAGCCACGCCCGCACCGACGCCCACGCCCACGCCCACGCCCACGCCCACGCCCGCGCCCCCGCCTGCCGCCGAAGCGGCCGCGCCGGTGCCCCCGGCGCGGCGCGCCTCGGCCTTCGCGCGCCTGGGCCAGGGCGTGCGCTCGCTGCTGCAGCAGCAGCAGGAGTCGCCGCGCGAGTTCTCCGCCGGGCTGGCCGAGATCATCAAGTGCGCGGCGGTCGGCGACGCCGAATTCTTCGTCTGGCTGGAGTCGCAGCTCGACGCCTTGCGCGAGCGCGAGGCCGCCGCGGTGGCGCACGCGGTGCAGCGCTTCCCCGAACTGCGCGCGCAGATCGAGGCGCAGGACCGGCAACTGCAGCGCTCGCCGTCGCCGCTGAGCTACGGCGCGCGCCTGGGCGGAGTGATCGAATCCCTGGTCGGCTACGGCCAGTACCTGCACGGCGAAGTCGTCGGCCTGGGCATGTGGCTGAGCACCGCCCTGGGCGAGGACCTGGGAGTGCAAAGTGCCTCCAGCGCGGCCCGGCTGCGCGACGTGCTGGTGCGTGCCGGCCTGCCCACGCGCCTGCCGCGGGTGTCGGCGGGCCGCTGGCTGGAACTGCTGCCGGTCGACCGCAGCGGCCCGCAGGGCATGATCGAGCTCGTGCTGCTGGAAGACGTGGCGCGCCCGCAGGCGCGCCGCGTGGCGCCCAGCGCGGTGCTGGAAGCACTGGACAAGGCGGGCGCGCTCAACGGCGGCTGAAACCCGCGGCGCGGCTGCCGCCCCGCCACGCGGCCTGCCTGCTTCGGCCGGCCGTGAAACAATCGGAACATCCCGTTCCCGAAACGTCCGCGGCGCGATCCATGCCGCGGCACATGCCCGCGACATCCCCGCGACATCCATGAGACCTTCCGCCCCCGAATCCACCCCCACCGGCGGCCGCCAGCAATTCGCCAGCGACAACCTCGCCGGGATCTGCCCGCAGGCCCTGCAATCCCTGCTCGACGCCAACGCAAGCGGCCACCAGCCGGCCTACGGCAACGACGAGTGGACGCAACGCTCCACCGACATGCTGCGCGATCTGTTCCAGACCGATTGCGACGTGTACTACGTGTTCAACGGCACCGCCGCGAACTCGCTGGCGCTGGCCTCGATGTGCCAGAGCTACCACAGCGTGCTGTGCTCGCCGGTGGCGCATGTGGAGACCGACGAGTGCGGCGGGCCGGAGTTCTTCTCCAACGGCTCGAAGCTGCTGGTGGGCGAGAGCGACAGCCCGGCGGCGCGCCTGGGCAAGCTCACGCCCGACGCCATCGAGCACCTGGTGACGCGGCGCAACGACATCCACTACCCCAAGCCCAAGGTGGTGTCGCTGACCCAGGCCACCGAGCTGGGAACCGTCTACAGCGTCGAGGAGGTGCGCGCGATCGCGGCCATCGCCAAGCGCCGGCACCTGAAGGTGCACATGGACGGCGCGCGCTTCGCCAACGCGGTGGCCTCGCTGGACGTGCATCCGTCCGAGATCACGTGGCGCGCCGGGGTCGACGTGCTGTGCTTCGGCGGCACCAAGAACGGCCTGCCGGTGGGCGAGGCGGTGGTGTTCTTCGACCGCGAGCTCTCGCAGGACTTCGCGTGGCGGGTCAAGCAGGCCGGCCAGCTGGCGTCCAAGATGCGCTTCATCTCGGCGCCGTGGGTGGGCATGCTCGAAGGCGACACCTGGCTGCACAACGCGCGCCACGCCAACGCCATGGCGCAGCGCCTGTACGAGGCGGTGCGCACGCTGCCGGGCGTGCAGGTGCTGCACCCGCCGCAGGCCAACGCCGTGTTCGCGCAGCTTCCGCGCCGCGCCATCGACGCCATGCACGCGCTGGGCTGGAACTTCTACGAGTTCATCGCCGGCGGCGGCTGCCGGCTGATGTGCGCGTGGGACACCACGCCGCAGACCGTCGACCGCTTCGCCGCCGACCTCGCCGGCGCCTGCTGATCCACTGCCGATCCCCTGCCGATCCACCGCGTCGGGGAGATTGCCCTCCCCGCCGTCAGGGCTGATGCGGCGCGGCGCCGGCCATGGGCATACGATAGGGTTGCACGTTTCCCGCAACACGATGGCTGTTTCGGCATTCGACCTGTTCCGCATCGGCATCGGGCCGTCGAGCTCGCATACCGTGGGGCCGATGCGCGCGGCGCGCGCATTCGCCGTCGAACTGCAGCGCCAGGGCCTGCTCGAACGCACCGCGCGCCTTCGCTGCCAGCTGTACGGATCCCTGTCGGCCACCGGCCGCGGCCACGGCAGCGACCGCGCGGTGCTGCTCGGGCTGCTCGGCGAACAGCCGGAAAGCGTCGACATCGAGCGCATCGAGCCGCGCCTGCAGGCGCTGCGCGAAAGCCGCAGCCTGCAACTGCTGGGCAGCCACCTGCTGGCCTTCGACCCGCGCAAGGACCTGGTGTTCGAGCCCGGGCGCGCGCTGCCGCTGCATCCCAACGGCATGCGCTTCGGCGCCTTCGACGACGCCGGGCAGGCGCTGCTGCAGCAGGAGTACTACTCCATCGGCGGCGGCTTCGTCGTCGATGCCGCCACCCTCGCCGCCCCGGCCCCGGCCGCCGCAGGCGCGGCGTTGCCGCTGCCTTTCCACAGCGCGGACGAGCTGCTGGCCATCTGCCGGCGCCTGCGCTGCTCGATCGCCGACGTCGTGCGCATCAACGAGCGCTGCTCGCGCGGCGACACGCAGGTCGACTCCGGGCTGCTGCGCATCTGGCACGTGATGCGGCAATGCGTCGAGCGCGGCTGCCGCGCCGAGGACGGCGAGCTGCCCGGAGGCTTCCACGTGCCGCGGCGCGCGCCGGCGCTGTGGCGCGCCTTGAGCCGGCATGGCCGCATGACGTCGGCCGACCCGCTGCGCGCGCTCGACTGGGTCAACCTGTGGGCGCTCGCGGTCAACGAACAGAACGCCCGCGGCCAGCGCGTGGTCACGGCGCCGACCAACGGCGCCGCCGGCATCGTCCCCGCGGTGCTGCACTACTACGCCACGTTGTGCCCGGGGGCCGACGACGCCGGGATCGTCGACTTCCTGCTCACCGCCGCGGCGATCGGCATGCTCTACAAGGAGAACGCCTCGATCTCCGGCGCCGAGGTGGGTTGCCAGGGCGAGGTGGGAGTGGCCTGCAGCATGGCCGCGGGAGCGCTGTGCGCGGTGCTCGGCGGCAGCCCCGGCCAGGTCGAGAACGCCGCCGAGATCGGCATGGAGCACCACCTCGGGCTGACCTGCGACCCGGTAGGCGGGCTGGTGCAGATCCCCTGCATCGAGCGCAATGCGATGGGCGCGGTGCAGGCCATCAACGCCGCGCGCATGGCCCTGCGCGGCAGCGGCCACCACATCGTGTCGCTCGACCAGGTGATCAAGACCATGCGCGACACCGGGGCCGACATGCGCAGCAAGTACAAGGAGACCTCGCGCGCAGGCCTCGCGGTGCACATCATCGAATGCTGAACTGCCGCGGCCCGGGCCCGGCTCAGGGCCGCAGCAGGATCTTCGCGGCCGCGCTGCGACCGTGGTCGAGGTCGGCGAAGGCGGCCGCACCGTCGGCCAGGCTGCGCTCCTCCACCCAGCCCAGGTCGCCGTACACCCCGGCGTGCAACGCGCGCACGGTGGCGCGCAGGTCGGCGGTGGTGTAGGTGTAGGTGCCGAGCAGCGTGATCTCCGCCAGCGTGAGCTTGCGCATGTCGATCTCGCTGGCCCAGTCCTGCAGCCCCACGTGCATGAACACCCCGCCCGGGCGCAGTCCCCGCAGCGCTGCGTTGCGGGTGTGGCTGCTGCCGACGGCGTCGATCACCAGCTCGAAGGCCTCGCGCGCGTGTTCATCTTCATCGTCCTGCCGCGGGTCCACCGCGCGCAACCCCGCGCGCTGCGCCGCGTCGCGCCGCAGCGGGTTGGTCTCGGCGATCGACAGCTCCAGGCAGCCGTGGGAGCGTGCCAGCAGCGCGCAGAGCAGCCCCACCGCGCCCGCCCCGATGACCCGCACGCGGGCCTCGGGCAGCGGGCGCCGCAGCGCGCGCGTGCTCAGGTCCAGCGCATGCAGCGCGGTGGCCGCCGGCTCGGTGAGCGCGGCGGCGCGGCTGTCCATGTCCTGCGGGATGTCGATGAGGCTGGAGCGCGGGATCGAGATGCGCTCGGCGAAGGCACCCGGGCGGCTCATGCCGATCATCGTGCGGTTGCTGCACAGGTTCTGCCGGCCCTGCACGCAGTAGTCGCAGCGCCCGCAGGTGATCAGCGGGTTGGCCGTCACGCGCCTCCCGGCGTCGGCACCGTCGACGATCGTTCCCACCAGCTCGTGGCCGAGGATCAACGGCGGCACGCGGCGCGGATCGTGGCCGTGGTAGGCATGCATGTCCGAGCCGCAGATGCCTGCCGCGTCGACGCGCAGCAGCGCCTCGCCGGCGGCTGCCTCGGCATCGGGCTCGTCGCGATAGCGCATCGTGCGCTCGCCGGTATAGACCAGGGCCTTCATCGCCTGCTCCTCGTCACTTCGCCGTGTAGCCGCCGTCGACGTACAGCGTCTGCCCGGTGATGTAGGCCGAGGCCTGCGACGCGAGGAACACCGTCGCCCCGTACAGGTCCTCGATCTCGCCGTTGCGCCCGATCATCGTGCCCCGCGCCAGCTCGGCGATGCGCCCGGGGTCGCGGTAGACCGCCGCGGTCAGCGCCGTGGGGAAGAAACCCGGCCCCAGCGCATTGCAGGTCACGCCGTGCGGCGACCAGGCCTCGGCCATCGCCCGCGTCAGCTGCACGATGCCGCCCTTGGAGGCGCCGTAGGGCGCGCTGTCGGGAAAGGCCCGGTACGACTGCAGCGACGCGATGTTGATGATGCGCCCCCAGCGCGCCTCGATCATCGGCCCCACCATCTCCCGCGCCAGGAAGAACGGAGTTCCCAGGTTGAGCAGCAGTTGCTCGTCCCAGCTGCGCGCACTGACGCGCTGCACCGGCTCGCGCAGGTTGATTCCCGCCGCGTTGACCAGGATCCGCGGCGAGCCGAAGCACTCCGCGGCGCGCCGCACGCAGCCCGCCAGCGCGTCGCGGTCGCCGACGTCGCAATCCACCCAGGCGGCGCTGCCGCCGTCGGCCTGGATCGAGCGCGCGGCCTCGCGCAATGCGTCGGCGCGGCGCGCCACCAGCACCACCGAGGCCCCGGCGCCCGCCAGCGCGCGCGCCATCCCCAGCCCGATCCCCGAACTCCCGCCGGTGACCAGCGCGACCTTGCCATGCAGCTCGAACAGGCTTGCGATGTCCGGCATGGCTCAGGCTCCGGTATCGAAGGCTTCGGCGGCGAAATACTTGCGCAGCCGGTCGTCGGCGGTGCGCGCATGCGCCTCCATGCCTTCCATGCGCGACACCCGCGCGGTCACCTGGGCGATCTGGCGGTTGGCGTCGCGGTTCATGCGCTGCCAGGTCACGGTCTTGATGAACTTGCCCACGCTCAGCCCGCCGCTGTAGCGCGCCGCCTGCTTGGTCGGCAGGATGTGGTTCGGCCCCGAGGTCTTGTCCCCGAAGGCCACCGTGGTCTCCTCGCCGAGGAACAGCGAGCCGTAGGCGCTCAGCCTGCCCAGCCACCAGTCAAGGTCGCGCGCGTGCACCTCCAGGTGCTCGGGGGCGTACTCGTCGCTGAGCGCCGCCGCCTGCTCGCGGTCGGAGGCCAGCGCCACCTCGCCGTAGTCGCGCCAGGCGGCGCCGGCGGCGGCGCGCGCATCGTCGGGCAGGGTCTCGATCAGGCGCGGCACCTCGTCCAGCACGCGACGCGCCAGCGCCTCCGACGTGGTGACCAGCCAGGCCGGCGATTCCACGCCGTGCTCGGCCTGGCCCACGAGGTCGGAGGCGACGATGCGCGGGTCGGCCGTCTCGTCGGCCAGCACGAGGATCTCGCTCGGCCCGGCGAACACGTCGATACCCACCTCCCCGTACAGCACGCGCTTGGCCTCGGCCACGTACTTGTTGCCCGGCCCGGCGATCACGTCCGCGCGCCTGCCGGTGAACAGCCCGAAGGCCAGCGCAGCCACCGCCTGCACCCCGCCGAGGGTCATGATCACGTCCGGGCCCGACACCGACATCGCATACAGCATCGCCGGATGGATACCCGCGCCGTGGTGCGAGGGCGAGCACGCGGCGACGAAGGGAACCCCGGCGGCACGCGCGGTGGCCAGGCTCATGTAGGCCGAGGCGATATGCGCGTAGCGCCCGCCGGGAACGTAGCAGCCGGCGGCGTTGACGGGGATCAGCCTCTGCCCGGTGATCAGCCCCGGATACAGCTCGGCCTCGAACTCCAGCAGGCTGTCGCGCTGCCGGCGCGCGAAGGCCAGCACGCGGTCATGCGCGAAACGGATGTCCTCCTTCACCGTCTGCGGCAGATCGCGCGTGCGCTTCCGCAGCTGCGCCTCGTCGAGCACCACGTCGCCGCTCCAGCCGTCGAGCTCGCGGGCGTAGCGCAGCACCGCGTCCTCGCCCCCCTGGCGGATGTCGGCCAGCATGCGCTCGACGATCTCGCGCGTCTGCCGCTCGCCGCTTTGCGGCGTGCGCGAGGCCTTTTTCAGATAGGTGATGCTCATCCCGGTCTCCGGTCAGTGACTTCCATCGTTGGCGAATGCGCGCAGCCTGGGATCGGCCTGCACCATCCGCAGGTATCTGGCGGTGATGTAGCTGCGGGCCTCGGGCATCTGCGGCAGCGAACCCTTGGCGTGCATGAACTCGGCGATCTTGTCGAACCACAGGTCGGCCGGCGCAGGCTTGCCGCCATGCCCCTGCATGATCCGCAGCTGCTGCGACAGGTTGAAGATCGGCCGCTGGTACTCCACCCTGGCAAAACGCGGCTCGATCGGCACCCCCGCCTCCCTGTCGGCGGCCTCCAGTGCCTTCATGGTCTGCGCCGGGTGCTGCTTCTCCCATTGCACCGAGTGCAGGTAGACGGCCAGGTAGCGCGCCACCAGTTCCGGGTGCTTCTCGGCGAATGCCTGGCGCACCACCAGCGCACCGGGGATCATCGCCCCGCCGTCGTGCCCGGTGCAGATCACCTGCCCGCCGCCCTTGCTCTCCAGCGTGTAGCTGAACGGCGCCCACAGCGCGCCGTACTGCGCGGTGCCGCCGCTCAGCGCGGAGACGATGCCGGCCTCGCCCAGGTTCACCATGGTGACCTCGTTCTCGTTCAGCCCGGCCTTTTCCAGGCAGGCCGCCGCCGCGTATTCTCCGGTGGAATTGGCGGTGACGAGGATGCGGTGGCCCTTCAGGCTGGCCGGATCCTTGCGGTACGCCGCGGCCCCCTTCGGCGTGGCCATCAGCACGTTGGTCGCCGACTCGTCGTTGCTGATGCCGATGGTCAGAATGTGATAGCGCTCGGCGCCGATCACCGCCGGCACGGATCCGGTCGAGCCCACGTCCCACGAGCCCGCCGCGGCCGATGCGATCTGCGGCACGCCGGCGGCGAAGGTGCTGTAGCTGACGTCCAGCCCGACGTCGGCCCACCAGTGCTTCTTCGTCGCCAGGTAGAACGGCAGCGCCCACCAGTTGGTCGGCTGGTAGCTGACGTTGATGTGCACCGGCGCCGCCATGCACGCCGACGCGGCGAACAGGGTGGATGCGGTCGCGGTGGCGAGCATGGTCTTGCGCAGGGTCTTCATGGTGGTCTCCTCCAGGTGGACCCGGGCGGCCCCCGGGCAGGCATGGGGTGGCGGCGCGGCCGCGTGCGCGGCCGCGCCTGCGTTCAGGCGCCGGGCTCCCTCTCCACGTGCTGCTCGCGCAACAGCCTCCAGATGCGGGTGCGCAGCTTGACGAAGGACTCCAGGTCCATCACTTCCTCGATGTGCTCGTGGTTCTCCCAATGCTGCTCGCGGCGCACGCTGGCGATGTCGAGGATCTCGCGGATGCGTCCGGGGCGCCGTCCCAGCACCACCACGCGGTCGGCCAGGTACACCGCCTCTTCCACGCTGTGGGTGATGAACAGCACGGTGCGCGGATTGGCGCGGCACAGGCGCACCAGCTCCTCCTGCATCACCACCCGCGTCTGCGCATCCAGCGCGCCGAAGGGCTCGTCCATGAGCAGCACCTGCGGTTCCAGCGCGTAGCTGCGCGCGATCGCCACGCGCTGCTGCATGCCCCCGGAGAGCTGCTGGGGAAAGGCCTTCTCGTGGCCCTGCAGCCCCATCAGCTCGACATAGCGCGCGACCACCTCGCGACGGCGCGCCGCCGGCACGCCGGTGCAGCGCAGCCCGAACTCGATGTTCTGCTCCACGGTCTTCCAGGGGAACAGAGCGAACTGCTGGAACACCACGGCACGCTGCGGGGACGGGCCGCGCACCGGCTGGCCCTGCACCAGCACGCTGCCGGCGCTGGGAAACTCCAGCCCCGCGGCCATGCGCATCAGCGTGGTCTTGCCGCAGCCCGAGGGGCCGACGATGGCCAGGAACTCCTTCTCCCGCACCTCGAGCTCGATGCCGTCGAGCGCCAGCACCTCCTCGCGCCCGCGGCGGAAGGTCTTGCCGATGCCGCGGAACTCGATGCTCACCGGCGCCGCCGCCGCTGCTGCCTGCTCGCCAGCTTCCATCAGCCTTCTCCCCAACCCTGCCGCACCAGGCGCTGGAGCGCGCGCAGCAGGCTGTCCAGCACCATGCCGATGAGGCCGATGCTCACCATCGACGCCATCACCACCGGGGTGCGCAGGGTGGCCTGCGCCTGCACCATCAGGTAGCCCAGTCCGCTGGAGGCGACGATCAGCTCCGCTCCCACCAGCGACTGCCAGCCCAGCCCGGCGCTCACGCGCAAGCCGGCGACGATCGACGGCAGCGCCGCCGGCACCAGCACCTGCGTGATGATCCGCGCGCCCGGCGCGCCCAGGGTCTGCGCGGCCTCCACCAGCACGCGGTCCACCTGGCGCGCGCCGCGGTAGGCGTTGATCAGGCATGGCGGAAAGGCCCCGCTGAAGATGATCAGGATCGGCCCGCCGATGCCGGTGCCGAACCACAAGGCGGCAAAGGGCACCCAGGCGATGGGGGCGACGAAGCGCAGCATCTCGAACAGCGGGGACACGACGTCGTCCAGCCAGCGGTACCAACCCATCAGCAGCCCGAGGGGAATCCCCACCAGCGCGGCCAGCCCGAAACCGAGCAGGAAGCGCTGCAGGCTGGCAGCCGCATGCCCCAGCAGGGTGCTGCCCGCGTAAGGGTGGCGCAACAGGTGCACGAAGCTGCGCAGCACGCTGGGCGGATCCGGCAGCACGCGCGAGGGAACCAGGCCGCTGGCCGCCACCGCCCACCACAGGCCGAAGAATCCGGCGAAGCCCAGCACCGACAGCGCAGTCAGTTCGACGCGCGAAGGCGCGCCCCGGCGCGAGGGCGCCGCCGCCGGATTCACCTGCGCCATGGCATCACCCGGCGCTCGACCCAGCCCAGCGCCGCCGTCATCAGCCCGCCCATGATCCCCACCCAGACCATGGCGTAGAGGATCATTCCCGGATAGATGTCCAGCGAGGCGATCACCAGCACGTGCCCGAGGCCGAGCAGCGCCCCCACCAGTTCGGCCGCCACCAGCGTGGTCCACGAAGCCTGCAGCGCGAGGCGCAGGCCCGTGAAGATGCTCGGCAGCGCCCCCGGCACCAGCACCGCGGCGAACAGCCGGGGAGTCGACGCGCCGTGCACCCGGGCCGCCGCGACCAGCGTGCGGTCGATCCCCCGCACCCCGGTGTAGGCGTTGATCACCGCGGGGACGAAGGCGGCGAAGAAGATCACGAACACCTTGGCCGTGTTGCCCAGCCCGAACCACAGGATGGCCAGCGGGATCCAGGCCAGCGGAGGAATCGGTCGCAGCAGCAGGAAGGTCGGGTTGAGCAGAGCCTCGGCGCGCCGGCTCCAGCCCATCAGCAACCCCAGCGGTACACCCACCGCGCTGGCCACCGCGAAGCCCACGAGCACCAGCTTGCTGCTCTGCCAGACATGGGCCGACAACGTGCCGCCGGCATAGCCTTCGCCGCTGGAGAGTTGCAGCGCGGCCTGGTAGACGTCGGACGGCGACGGAAAGCGTCCGGGATCGACCAGCGGCCAGACCCAGGTCGTCGCCACCCACGCCAGCAGCACCACGCCGATGGACGACAGCGCCCAGCACAGGCGCCGGGGAAGCCGTGGCCGGCGGCGCGCCGTGGCGGCGCCATGCGGGCGCAGCCGCCGGTCTGCTGCCAACCGAGCACTCATCGATGCCTCCTGCGCCATGCGGACCCGTACTGCATCGTCGTCTCCCGCGAAAGCCCCCGCGACGCGCTGTCCGCGCTTCGCGCCGCCGCGCCCCGGGGCCTGCCCCGCCGTGCCCGACGAGGGCTGCTTCGCAAGCCTTCGCCAGTCATTCGCGGAACCGCGAATGGAAGCGCTTCCACACCGTAGGACCCGCACAGACCCATGTCAAGCAGGGTTTGGCCCTAGCCGAACCTGCGGTTAAACCATTTGTTTTATGCGCTTTTTTTCGTAATCTTGGCGGAGATTCCAGCTCCGGCTCAAGGTTCCCGCCACCCCTTCCCAGGGATTGAAGGCTCAATATGGAATCGTTTCCACTCGACAATCCGGAATCTGCCGTACAGTGCGGGGTGCGATGAACAAACTGGCCCCCAAGCTCAGCGACGTGGCGCGCGTGGCCGGAGTTTCGGTGGCCACGGCGTCGCGCGCGCTGTCGACCTCGCCGCAGGTGCGCGACGACACCCGCCAGCGCGTACGCCGCGCGGCCGCCATGCTGGGCTACGTCGTGCACGGCGCGGCGCGCGCGCTGGCCGGGCAGCGCACGCGCACCGTGGGGGCGCTGATCCCGACGCTGGACAACGCCATCTTCGCCAAGTCCGTCAACGCGCTGCAGCACTCGCTGGCGCAGTCCTCCTACGCGCTGCTGCTGGCGGTGCATGAATACGATCCGGGCATCGAACTCGAACAGGCCACGCGCCTGGTCGAGCGCGGGGTCGACGCCCTCGTGCTGGTGGGAACCGACCACGACCCGGCGTTGTTCGCGCTGCTCGACAAGTTCGAGGTCCCCTACGTGCTGACCTGGGCGCTCGACCCGCAGCGCCGCCACCCCTGCATCGGCTTCGACAACCGTGCCGCGACCATGGAGATCGCGCACCACCTGCTCGAACTCGGCCACCGCCGCTTCGCCATGATCTCCGGCCTGAGCGCGCACAACGACCGCGCGCGCGAACGCATCGCCGGGGTGCGCGAGGCGCTGCGCGCGCGCCACGTCGAGCTGCGCGCCGACGACGTGATCGAGCAGCCCTATTCCTTCGACAGCGGGCAGCAGGCGATGAGCCTGCTGCTGGCGCGCAGGCCCGCTCCCACCGCGGTGATCTGCGTCAACGACGTGCATGCCATCGGCGCACTGCTGGCCTGCCAGTCGCTGGGGGTGCAGGTGCCGCGCCAGCTGTCGGTCACCGGCTTCGACGACATGGACATCTCCGCCTACATCGGTCCCGGGCTGAGCACCATGCGCGTGCCGAAGGCGGAAATGGGCCACGCCGCCGCCGCCTACCTGCTCGCCCGCCTCGCCGGCGAGCAGGTGCGCCACACCACCGAACTGCAACTGGAATGGGTGCTGCGCGGAAGCACCGGCCCCGCACCGACGCCTCGCCGTATGCTGTGAAGCGGCG
>JAJYTY010000297.1 GCA_021792835.1 Pseudomonadota bacterium | reverse complement strand
CGCGCGCAGCAGCTCGGGGTCCGGCCCGGCGCGGCCCGGCGTGGGCTCGAGATGACACAGGTCGATGATCGCTTCCGGTGCTCCCTTGGTCGCCAGCAGGCACGCTCCAGGCTCCGTGGTCGTGTCGGTGCGGACGACCCGCGTCATGGCCAGGATCCGCGGCGACAGCGGGTACTCCGCCTGCAGTTGCACCCGTTCATGCAGGTGCTCGGTGCCGCGCAGGCGCTCGCGCGCGAGCTCACGGATCGCGCGCTCCATCGGGTCGAAGGGGTCGGGCGGGGTCGCCAGCGTGGCGAACTCCAGCAGCGCGTGGAATTCCTCCGGCAAGGCGCCCGGCGTCGCGCCGTCGAACTCGGCGTCGGGGGTGCGCAGGCAGGCCAGCTGCATGCGGTTGAGGGTCAGCGTGCCGGTCTTGTCGGCGGCCAGCACGGTGACGCCGCCCAGCGCCTCCAGCGCGGGGATGCGCCGTGCCAGCACCTGGCGCGCCGCCATGCGCCACGCGCCAAGCCCGAGGAACACGCCGAGCACCACCGGAATCTCCTCCGGCAGCAGCGCCATCGCCAGCGCGATGCCGCTGAGCAGGCTGGGCAGCACGCCGCGTCCGCGCAACTGCCATTCCAGCAGCGCCAGCAGCGCCGCGAAACCCCAGGCCAGCACGGCCAGGCGCCGGACCAGTCGGCCCGCGGCGCGCTGCAGCCGTGAATCCTCGACCCGCGTGTGGGCCAGGGATGTGCCGATGCGCCCGAAGGCGCTGGCCGCGCCGGTGGCGACGACTTCGGCGATGGCGGTTCCCTGCGTGACCTGCGTGCCCGCGTACACGACATCGCCGGCCGGGGCCCCGGGGCGCGCTGCGCCGCGATCGACCATCGCGGCCTCGCCGCTGAGCAGCGATTCGTCGACCCGCATCTGTCCATGCAGGACACGCGCGTCGGCGGCGATGCGGTCGCCCTCGCGCAGCACCAGCAGGTCTGAGGGAACCACCTCGCGCGCCGCGATGCGCCGCTGCGCGCCGTCGCGGATCACGCAGGCGCGCGGCGCCGACAGCTCGCGCAGCGCCTGCAGCGCACGCTCGGTCTTGCGTTGCTGGGTCAGCGCGATGCCGAGCACCACGAACACGAACACCAGCAGCGCGCCGGCTTCGGCGCGGTCTCCCAACGCGAGGTAGATGCCGCCGGCGGCCAGCAGCATCAGCAGCATCGGCTCGCGCAGCAGTTCGGCGGCGCTGCGCAGCAAGCCGCGCGGCGCCGAGCCGGGCAGGGTGTTGGGGCCGTGGCGCAGCAGCAGCGACGATGCCTGCGCCTGGTCGAGGCCGCGCAGGGTCTCGGGGTCGGGCAGCGGGGAGGCGGGACCGGGGGGGCCGGCGGAGGCGTCTGGCATGGCGCGGGAGTCCGGATCTGCGTGTCGAGCCTGCCCTGAATCCTGAGGCTCGACCGGCCTGAGCGAGAATACGCCAACCCGTATCCATTTTTCCCGCCGACATGCGATTCGACGAACTCGCCGCAGAGCCCGAGGACTCCCAGCACACCGCCGCCGAGCGCGCCCGCGCGGCCGGCCGCAGCACCTGGGTCAGCGTCGCCGTGAACCTGGTGCTGGCGCTGGGGCAGGTGCTGGTCGGGCTGTTCGCGCGCTCGCAAGGCCTGGTCGCCGACGGCGTGCACTCTGCCTCCGACCTGGTGGCCGACTTCGTCGTGCTGCTGGCCAGCCACCATGCCGGCAAGGACGCCGACGCCGAGCATCCCTACGGGCATCAGCGCTTCGAGACCGGCGCGTCGCTGGCGCTGGGCCTGTTGCTGCTGGCGGTGGGCGCGGGCATGCTGTGGGCTGCGCTGGGCAAGCTCGAGGACCCGGCCAGCGTGCCGCGGGTGCACGTGGTGGCGCTGTGGGTGGCCGGCGCCACGCTGCTGGCCAAGGAGGGGCTGTTCCGCTACATGCTGGCGGTGGCCAAGCGCGTGAAGTCCAGCATGCTGGTGGCCAATGCCTGGCATGCGCGCTCGGACGCCGCGTCGTCGCTGGTGGTCGCGGTGGGCCTGATCGGCAACCTCGCCGGCTATCCGTTGCTCGACCCGATCGCGGCGCTGATCGTCGGCCTGATGGTCGGTCGCATGGGGTGGAGCTTCGCCTGGGACGCGCTGCACGACCTGATGGACCGCGCGGTCGACGAGCAGGAGGTGCAGGCGATCCGCGCCACGCTGGCGCAGACCCCCGGCGTGCAGGGCGTGCACGACCTGCGCACGCGCAAGATGGGCGACATGATCGTCGCCGACGCGCACATCGAGGTGGATGCCGCGCTGAACGTCGAGCAGGGCCACGAGATCGCCGTGGCGGCGCGTGAGCGCGTGATGCAGCGCCACCGCGTGCTCAACCTGATGACCCACGTCGATCCCTGGCAGCGCCCGGATCTCGACCACCCTGACGCCGCGGCGCGCCTGCGCACGGCGAATTCCTGAAGCGGGCTCGGCAGCCGCGCCGGCGCTATCCCACGGCGTCGATGTGACCGGCCACGGCTAGCGGTCGCCGCCGCGCCAACCGTCGCCACCGCGCCAGCCGTCGCCGCCGTGCCAGCCATCGCCGCCGCGCCCGCCGTTTCGATCACGCCAGTCGTCGCCGCCGTGCCAGCGGCGGTAGCCCGGGGCCGCCCAGGGCCCTGGGTAGCCCCAGCCCGGCGGCTGGGCATAACCCTGGTAGTACACGGCACCGGCACCGGGCAGCGGCGTGACGGCCGGCGGGGGCGCCGCGTAGACGGGACCCCAGGCGGGGACGACGGCGGGGGGACCGACGCCCACGGACCAGTACACCGGATCGGCGTGCGCCGCGGGGATGGCCGCCGCGGCAGCGGCGGCCCATGCAAGCAGCAATTTGCGCATGGCTCGATGCTCCATCGGGGGCGAAGCCCCATGTCGTATTCAACGCGACACGACGGAGTTTGCCGACAGCGCCGGATGCTCAGACTGTAACCGCATGCACCAGTCGCGCCGCCGTCATGCGCGCAGGCGCGGCGCGACAGGATTCACACAACAGGTCACAGGGGGCGGGCGCCTCGTCGCAGCATCTCTCGGGCGTGCGAGCGGGTGGTCTCCGTGATGATTTCTCCGCTGATCATTTTGG
>JAJYTY010000058.1 GCA_021792835.1 Pseudomonadota bacterium | reverse complement strand
ATCTGAAGCTCGAGAACATCTCGCTCCAGTGGCCGGTGTCAGCCTGGGCCTCGGGCACGTTGTCGGTCGGCGGCGGCAGCGGGCGGCCGAGCTCAGCCTCCACGTGCGCCTCGATTCCGGCCACGACGCGATCGGCTTCCTCGAGGCGGCCATGCACCTCCAGCCAGCGCGGCGATTCGGGAAGGCCCTTCTGTACGAACAGCACCACGATGCCGCTCGTGGCGCCGATCGCCACCACCCAGCGCCAGCCCGGGATGCCCAGCGGCGCGTGTGGGACGAGCAGCGCAGCCAGGAACGCTGCCACGGGTACCGCGGTGAGGATGAAGATGAATGCCATCGCCATGTACTGGCCGCGACGCTGACGCGGCACCAACTCGGCCACGTAGCTGTCGTTGTTGATGAGCTGGATGCCAACCGCCAATCCCGCGACGAAACGGGCGATGTTGATGAGCAGCGGGTCGCTGAGTACCGCGATGCTCAGTTGGGCGATTGAGTAGATGATCATCGAGCGCGCGAAGATCGCGCGGCGTCCGGCACCGTCAGAGATGAAGCTGAACACGGCGGTGCTGATGAGCATGCCGAGGAAGAAGGACGCAAGGAAGCTCGAGAAGAGGTGGGGATCGAGCATGCTTCCCGAGCCGAACTTGTAGATGCCCGATCTGGCCAGGCCGACCGCGATGAACCCTGGCATGAAAAGCTCGTAGAACTCGAACCATCCGCCGGAGGAGATGCGTCCGACGAGTCCGACCAGGTGGCGTGACGGCGGTAACCTGTCGATGCGGGCCAGGACGTTCGGGTGCGAGCGTCGCGGCTCGCTGCTCGTGGAAGTCATGAGTCGTCTCCTGTTGTTGAGTAGGTTTTTCCGATGTCCGCGGCTTCTACGTCCGCGCGGCCGCGGCGATCGCGGCGACGTCCTCGACATGCTCGATCTGCCAGCAGGCATCGAGCAGGCGTCGGGTTCGGGCTTGACCAAGGATGTCCTCGCTCAAGCCGATGAACTTGTGCTCCAGGTCCGAGTTGCTCATCGGGCGGTGCATGCTTCCGATGGCGTGCTCGACCTGCAGTCGCAGGCGGCGTCCGTCGGCGAGTTCGATCTCCACGCGCGCGGCGTCGGCCTCCAACGTGGGGTCGACCGTGGCCGTGACGCGGCGGCGCAGCGACACGGTGGCGGGATCGAGTACGGCGAGATCGCTGAATTGGCGTTCTCCACCGTCACCCTCGCGCAGCGCCACGGCGGCGGCGTGGTACACGCTGAACTTGCCCTCCAGGCCGCTTCGGGGCTCGGTCTTGCCGGTGAGTTCCAGCACCAGCGGGTGTACGCGCAAGTCCACCGAGCGCACCGTCTCGCAATCGAGGTTCTCGCGCTGACGCAGCTGCAGGCAGGCGTCGATCACCGGATGGATCACGATGCCGCAAGCGAAGGGCTTGTAGCTGTTGACCGAGATCTCGTAGCGCTCGCCCAGGCCCTCGGTGATCTCGCGGGAATCGTGGCTGGCGCTGAGCACGTTGAGCCAGCCTCGACGCGCCTCCAGAGCCTGCTCGGAGCTGGTGTATCCCCGAGCCGCCAGTAGCGCGGCGGTCATGCCGTTTTGTGCCGCACGGCCCGGATGGAAGCTCTTGGTCATGGAGCCGAACATCTCGCGCAGGCCCACCGGCTGCGTTGCGGCAAGACCCAAGGCCCAGGCCATGCGCTGCGCGTCGAGGTCAAGGAGCTTGCCGACCGCCGCCGCGGCACCGAAAACGCCGGCGCTGCCGGTAATGTGCCAGCCGATGTCGTAGTGCGCCGGAAAGACTGCATTGCCGATGCGGCACTCGGTCTCGACGCCAAGCACCAGGGCGTGGACGAAGTCCTCGCCTCGTACCTCCTGGTGTTCTGCGAAGGCCAGCAAGGCACTGGCCACGGGCCCCGCCGGGTGGATCACCGTACGTAGATGCGTGTCGTCGAAATCGAATACATGGGAGCTGATCCCATTGAGCAGAGAGGCCAGAAGAGGATCGACCCGCTCGGAACGTCCCAGCACGCTGGCGCGCGGCGGCCCTGCAAATGGACCCAATGCGGCCAGTGCGGCCTCGACCGCCTCGTGACGCGAACCGCCCACCGCGCATCCGACCCAATTGACAAAGGTGCGCACGGCCTCGGCGCGCACGGAGACGGGAAGATCCTCGGACTTGGCATTGACGATGTAGGCCGCCAGCTTGGCCGTGACAGGGTCTTGCTGTGGGGTCATGGGCAACTTCTCCTGCGTCTCCGAGATGAGTAAATGTAGATTGTCGACAATACTACATGAGGATCCTCGGATGGTCGATCGCTCTTCACGTTACGATTCAGGCACTCCCGGGATCGTCCCGGAGGACGCCCAAGGAAGTGCATGACCACGGCTCTCAGCAACCTCAAGATCCTTCAGACGCGCTCGGTTTCCGACCTGGTGCATGAGGAGATCCTGCGCCTGATCAAGAGCGGTGAAGTGGCAGCTGGGGACAAGCTCAACGAGTTGAGCTTTGCGCATCATTTCAAGGTCAGCCGCGCACCGATCCGGGAGGCGTTCAGGGGCCTGGAGGCGGCCGGGCTGGTCAAGCTGGAAAAGAATCGCGGAGTATTCGTGCGCGAAATCGGAGAGACCGAAGCGCGCGAGTTGTATCAGCTGCGCGCAGCGCTGGACGAGGCTTCCGGGCGACTGCTGGCGCCGCAGATCACCGATCCCCAGATGCACGAGCTGCGTTCGCTGCTCGGCGGGCTGGACGCTACCGCCGCGCGCGGCGACATGACCAGCTACTTCTCGCTGAATATCGACTTCCATGACCGCATCGTGCAGATGACCGGCAATGCGACTCTGCTCGAGTTCTACCGCCGGGTCATCGACCGCATGCACCTGCTGCGCCGCCGCTATTTCTCGGTGACCCATGAGAGCCACGCGTCGCAAGACGAGCATCGTGCCATCGTGGATGCTCTGGCCTCAAGGGACCCTGAGCGCGCGGCGCGGGCCATGGGCGCGCACGTGGGGCAAGGCTATCAGCGTCTGATCGCGGTGATGACGGCCGTTTGATCGATTCAAGGGCCCGGTCGCCATTGCGGCCAAGGCAAGCGCCGCGGCGAAATCGATCATCGAGCGGTTACCGCATCGACGCGACCTGCGCCTCGACGCGGTGGGGTCTCGCTCCGCCTGCGAAACCCCGCCCGACGCGGAGTCGATGGAGCCGCGGCGCCTGCGCCGAAGCGACATGTCGAAGGCAGGCGAAGCGGAAGAAGGCGAGCCGCCCCCCGGACGTTCCGGTCCGAGAGTGGGAAGCGCCATGCGATGGTGCGGCTGTGGCAGGTGTACGCCGGTCGCAGGGCGTGGAGCCTGTGACATGGCCGGGATTGCAGGGACGCGGCCAGCGAGTCGCAGGAGCAACTGACGTTCGATGATCCGTCGATCTTCCTCCGGCAGTCTTGACGCCGCCGGATGCATGATCCAGTGAAGTGAACCCCTCGTCTGACGGGTGATGCGCTCAGCGCAGGTAGGTGGCCCCCAGCCAACCCAGCAGCACGCCAGCGCCCAACACCGGGATCAGCCAGCCGACGGCCACCGCGCGTGCATCGCGGCGGCGCGCGCGCGCCGCGGCTGGCGCCTCGCAGCCATGCCTACGCGCGGCAGCCGAAGCGTCGTCCGCCGCATCGACGGCGGGCGGCGCCGCCCTTTGCTGATCGCCGACGTGCGAGATCCGGGCTGTGTCGGCTCCAGGCGGCATCGCGGCAAGCTCACGCTGCAATGCGCCGAAGAAGTCCTCCGACATCTTGCGCGCCACGCTGTCGATCAGGCGCGATCCCACCTGCGCCAGCTTGCCGCCAACCTCGGCCTGCGCGCGGTATGCCAGCTCGGTGCCTTGATCCTGCGGCGAAAGTCGCACGCTGGCGCGCCCGCGACCGAATCCGGCGACCCCGGCGTCGCCCTCGAAGACCATGGTGCATTCGCAGGCCGCCTGCACGTCCTGCAGCAGCAGACGCCCCCTGAAACGCGCTCGCAGCGGCCCTACCGCGGCTGCCATGACCAAGGCGTAGCAAGCCTCGCCGTCGCGCTCGACGGTCTCGGCTCCGGGAACGCAACGGAGCAGCATGTCGGGGTCGGTGATCGCCGCCCACACCGCCTGCGGGGCGGCGTCGATGCGATGAGTTCCGGTGAATTCCATCGCATCAATGCGCCGGGCGCTTCATCGCCGCCGCGGTGTTGACCATCGAATGCAGGCTGCGCGCATAGTCGATCGCTCCCTGCTCGTCCATGCGCGGCGCCACGCGCAAGTATTCCTTCAAGCCGAGGATGGCCGGACGCGGGCGCTTCAGCAACACGCTGCAGAATCGCTCCACCTCGTCGTTCAGGCGCGCCGCCGGCACGACCTGGCTGACGATACCGTAGGAGAGCGCACGCTGCGCGTCGATGAACTCGGCCGAGTAGGACATCCAGAGGATCGCATTGCGGTTCACGCGGTCGTACAGGGCCGACATCACCATCGTCGGCATCACGTTGTGCTCGATCTCCGGAATGTTGAAGCGTGCAGTCTCGCTGGCAAAAGACACGTCGCACAGCGCCGCCATCGCGGTCCCCAGGCCCATCGCGCGGCCTTCGATCGCGCACACCACCGGCACCTGCGCGCTGCGCAGCGCCTTGTAGCTGTTGAACACCGGGTCGTACTCGGGGCGCCTCGCGTAGGCCTCGGGCGCCGGCGGTTGGCCCGAGTCGCGGACGCGACCGGTACAGAAGTCTGCGCCGGCGCTGCTCAACAGGACGGCGTCCGAGGTCGTGTGCGCGTTGAGCACGGCGTCGGCCAGTGCCGCCGCCATGCCATCGCTCACGCCGCAGTCCTCGGTGCGCGCGAAGCGGATTCGCAGCAGGCGACCGTCCTGGCGGATCTCGAGGGGAAGAGTCATGGATGTCTCCTTGTTGGTTTCAGACACGCCCGGCGACACGAGCGAAATGGTCGAGCAACGCGGCGTCGAATCGCGCCTGCTGGTCGATGTTCGGAAGATGCCCGGCGTCGGCGATCACCTGCAGGCGCGCCCCCGGAATGCGTGCGCTCAGCTGCTCCATGGCCTGCGGCAGCCCGCCGTCCCTGGATCCGACAAGCAAGGTCGTGGGCACCTCGATGCGGCCGACCCGGTCGACATAGTCGAGTCCCTGGATGGCCCGCGCGCAGCCCTCGAAACCGTCGACCGAGGTTTGCGCGATCATGCCCCGAAACCTCTCCGCGACGGCCGGGTTGGCGTCGATGAAGGCGCGGCCGAACCAGCGCTCGACCGTCGCTGCGGCGAGCGCTGCGCAACCGCCGGCACGCGCCGCGTCGATGCGTGCATCCCACGGCGCTGCGAAGTCCGGCGGAGCGTCCGCACGCGCGTCGCACAGCAGCAGGCTGAGCAGGCGCTCTCCATGTTCGATGCCCAGGCCGAAGCCGCTCATGCCGCCGAGCGACAGCCCGACGTAGTGCGCGCGGTCGACGCCCAGCTCGTCCAGCACCGCGACGCTATCGGCCACCAGATCGTCCATGCGATAGGGTGGCGTCGAGGCCTTCGAAAGCCCGTGCCCGCGCGTGTCCATGCAGACGACGCGCATGCCTTCGTCGGCGAGGCGTTCGGCCTGCGCTTCCCACATGAGGCTCGACGAGAGGATCGAATGCGCCATCAGCACGACGGGGCCCTCGGCGGGGCCGCGCAGATGCACCGCCAGCAGCGCATGCGGGCCGTGGATTTCCAGGGTGGTCACCGAATGCAACATGGTCGTCATCGCCTTCCAGGTGGTCACGCGGCGCGGCGCGCGGATTCGGCGGCCTGCGCGAGGGCGCGCCACACCGCCTGGGGAGTCATGGGCAGGGCATCGATCGACGCGCCGCGTGCGGCCAGCGCGTCGTTCACCGCGTTGGCAATGGCCGCAGGACCGCCGAGGTAGCCGGCTTCGCCCGAGCCCTTCTGCCCGAACTCGGTCAGCGGCGACGGCGTGCAGTGGTCGACGATGGTGATCGGCGGCACTTCCTCGGCGCTCGGCAGCAGGTAGTCCATGAAGGTCCCCGCCAGAAGCTGCCCCTCGTCGGAAAATGCGAACTTCTCCATCAGCGACGCGCCGACCGCATGCGCGACTCCGCCGCAGGTCATGCCATGCACGACGTCGGGGCTGATCATCACGCCGCAATCGTGGCCGACCACGTAGCGCAGCAACTCCACCTTGCCGGTCGCGGGATCCACCTTGGTCAGCACGACATGCGACTCGAAGGAATGGCAGGGATACATCTGCACGCGCCCGTCGGCGTCCGGCAGGCGACCGCCGGTAGGCACCTCCCAGACGAATTTTTCCTGCAGCCCGGGCTCGAGACCCGGAGCCAGCTCGTGGTAGCGCCGGTGCGCGATCTCGACCAGCGCGTCCCACGACACGCGTTGCAACGGATCGGCGCGCAGCACGACAGCGCCGTCCACGTAGTCGACCGCATCGACCGCCGCCCCGAGCCGGTGCGCGCCGATCGCCAGCAGCTTCGCGCGAAGCTTCTTCGCGGCGCCGGCGGCGGCGCCGCCGAGCATGATGGCCATGCGGCTTCCGACCGGGCTGTTCGACGGCAATGCCTGCAGCGAATCCGCATGCAGCACGCGGATCGAGTCCGGCTCGCGCTGCAGCACCTCGCCGACCACCGTCGACACCAGGGTCTCGTGGGCCTGCCCCGAACTCGAGGTTCCGATCGACGCGGTCACCGCCCCACCGAGATCGATGCGCACCAGGCACGAATCCATCCAGGTGGTCGTCGGGTTGCGTTCGTTGAACAGCGGTTCGAACGACGAGTTGCCGCCCGAGGGCTCGAGACAGGTCGAGATGCCCACGCCGGCGAGCACGCCGGAGGCGCGCAGCGCATCGCGCTCGCGCAGCAGCTGCTCGTAGTCCGCGGCCCGCAGCGCCTTGTCCATCACGGTCTCGTAGTCGCCGGAGTCGTAGCGGGTTCCGCTGGGGATCAGGTAGGGAAACTCGTCGTGCCGGATCAGGTTGCGCCGCCGCAGCTCGACCGCATCGACGCCGAGCAGGCGTGCGACCTTGTCCATGCCGCGCTCGATGGCGTAGTTGGTCGGCGACTGGCCGAAGCCCCGGACCGCCTCCTGCGGGGTCTTGTGGCTCATCACCGCGATGGCCTCGTACTCGACGCTGGCGATGCGGTACGGCCCGACGATCGCGCCCACCGGCTTGCCCAGTTGCAGCGGGGCTCGTCCCGAGTAGGCGCCGATGTCGTCGAGCGCGCGCATGCGCATCGAGCGGACCACGCCTTGCTGATCGAAGGCCAGGCTGACATCGAAGATGCGGTCCGGACCTTGCATGTCGCCGCCGCGCATGTTTTCCAGCCGGTCCTCCACGAGACGCACGGGGCAGCCGAGCATGCGTGCCAGGTAGCCGACCAGCACCGTGTGCTTGAGGCCGCGCTTGACGCCGTAGCTGCCGCCGACGTCGATGTCGTAGTGCACGCGCACCGCGTTACCCGCAAGACGCAGGCAGCGGGCGAGCAGATCCGGGTACTTCGGCATCTGGATCGAGGCCCAGACGTCGAGCATCGCGGTGGCGTCGTTCCATGCGCAGACCACGCCGAAGGTCTCGATCGGCACCGTCGAGCTTCGACCCCAGCGGACGCGGTACGACAGCCGGTGCGCGGCGCCGGCAAAGTCGGCGTCGACCTCGCCCCATGCGAACTTGCGCCGGAAGATGACATTCGAACCATGCGCCGGGTGCACCAGCGGCGCGTCGTCGCGCATCGCCAGTTCGGCATCGACGACATGCGGCAGCGCCTCGTACTCCACGCGCACGAGTTCGGCGGCATCCTCGGCCAGCGCGCGCGTCTGCGCGACCACCGCGACCACCCACTCGCCGGCGTAGCGAACGACGCCGCGTGCCAGCGGATAGCGTGCGACCTTCGGCGCGTCGACTCCGGGAAGCATCGGATCGATCTGCGGCTGCAGCTGCTCGCCGGTGAGCACGGCGCGCACGCCGGGAGCAGCCGCCGCCTGGGTGACGTCGATGGAGACGATGCGCGCGTGTGCGTGCGGGCTGGCGACCAGCGCCACGTGCAGCATTCCTGGAAGCTGGACGTCGGCGGCGAATCGCCCTTGGCCGACGACAAACCTGCGATGCTCGACCGCGCGGCGGCGGCGCCCGATGTAGCGCCAACCTGCGGCGGCCTCGGACTTCGCTTCAGCCATGGCTCACCCCCTGGCCAGTGGCGAGCTTGACCGCATCGACGATCTGCTGGTAGCCGGTGCAGCGGCACAGGTTGCCACCGATGGCCTCGCGGATTTGCGCTTCGGTCGGTTTCGGGTTCGATTCGACCAGCGCATGGCACGCGACCAGCATGCCCGGGGTGCAGTAGCCGCACTGCAGCGCGTGCGCCTCGCAGAATGCGTCCTGCATCGCCGACAGCGTTGCGCGCGCCGGCGCCAGCCCCTCGATGGTGGTCACCTGGAGTCCGTCGGCCTGCACCGCGAACATGCAGCAAGAGCGCACCGGCTCGCCGTCCAGCAGCACCGAACAGGCTCCGCATACGCCATGCTCGCAGCCGACGTGCGTGCCGGTCAGCCCGATCTCGTCGCGGAGGAAATCGACGAGCGTGGTCCTCGGCTCGACGTCTCGCGCGAAGGCCGTGCCGTTGACGGTGATGCAGATCTTGACCCGTGTAGGCATGGATCGGAACTCCTTCAGGATGCGGTTGGACGGGTTGCCCCGGCGTGCAGCAGCGCGCGCTCCAGCAACGCGGCGCCCAGGCTGCGGCGATACTGCGCCGATGCGTGCATGTCGGACCCCGGCTGCGTGCGCGCCGCCGCCGCCTGCGCAACGTTGCCGGCGATCTCGGCATCGATGCGCCGGCCTACGAGCTGCGCCGCCAGGTCCGCAAAGGCCAGCGGAGTCGAGTCGACTCCGCCGAGCCCGATCGCGGCTCGGCGGCATACTCCGCCCTCGTCGAGCAGCAGCTGCACCGCGGCCGAAGCCAACGCGAAGTCCCCGTGGCGGATCGAGGTCTCGTCGAAACGCACGCGAAGGCTTTCGCCGCGGCCGACCGGCCAGCGCGGCCAGTCGATCGCGACCAGGCATTCCTCGTCTGCGGTCGCGGTGTACATCGGTCCGAGCAGGAAATCGGCGGCGTCCACGTTGCGCGTCGCGCCTGCGCTGCGAAGCTGCATCCGCGCCTGCAGCACCATCGCCACCAGCGGCAGCTCGGCGGCGGGGTCGGCATGCACCAGGCTGCCGCCGATGGTGCCGCGGTTTCGCGTCTGCTGATGCCCTACCCAGCGCAGGGCCTGGCACAGCAGCGGAAGCTCGCCCTGCAACCCGGAGTCGACTTCGACCTCGCGCTGGCGCGTCGCGGCGCCCAGCGTCAGCCAGCCGTCCTCCGCGCTGCGGCCCTTGAGTTCCGGGAGTCGGTAGATGTCCACCAGCACGGCCGGGCGCGCCAGCCGCATGGCCATCATCGGCACCAGGCTTTGTCCGCCGGCGATCGGCTTCGCGTCGCCGCCGTGGCGCGCGAGTTCATGCAGCGCGTGTTCCAGGCTGTCGGCCCGGACATAGTCGAATGGCGCGGATTTCATACCGGGAGCTTGTTCCAGATGCAACGAAGTATTCGGCTTGTGCCTGCCGCGGCGCAAACCACGAATAATCACCCTATGTGAGATAAATTCGCAGCGACTCGACTGCCACGAGACACTCGGAACCCTGCCGATGACCCGCAAACTTCCTTCGCTGAATGCGGTTCGCGCCTTCGAGGCCGCGGGCCGGCATGTGAGCTTTACTAAAGCAGCCCAGGAACTGAGCGTGACCCACGGCGCGGTCAGCCGGCAGGTGGCGCTGCTCGAGGAATGGCTGGGGACGCCGCTGTTCAAGCGCACGCCGTCGCAGCTGCTGCTGAGCGATGCCGGGCGCTCCTATCTGGTCGAAGTGACCGCGGTGCTCGACCGCCTCGCCGTGGCCTCGATGCACGTGGCCGACCAGGCATCGCCGACGGCGCTGCACATCAGTGCCCCGCCCACGTTCACGATGCGTTGGCTGATTCCGCGCGTTTCGGGCTTCCAGCGCAAGCACCTCGATGTCGACCTGCGCATGACCACGTCGCTGGCGCCGGTGAATTTCCAGGAGCACGGCTACGACATCGCGATCCGCGGCGCCCACGAAGCGCTCGGCGGCTGCATCTCGAAGCCCTTCATGACGGAACTGGTCGTTCCGCTGTGCCACAGCGACCTGCTTGACAACGGCCGGTTGCGCGAGCCGGCCGACCTGGCGCAATGCACGTTGATCAGCTACGCGACCGAGCCCTATGCATGGTCCGACTGGCTGCAGGCGATCGGCCAGCCGCAGCTGCGCCCGGCGGCGCAGCTGAAGTTCGAGCAGATGTTCTTCGCGTTGCAGGCCGCCACCGAAGGCCTCGGCGTGGTGCTGGTACCGCTGTTCCTCGCCATCGACGACGTCATCGCCGGCAACCTTCGTGCGCCTTTCGGGCGCCTCGGCGCAATGCGTCGGCGATATTTCGCGAACGCGCCAAAGAACAGCTTTGTCATTGACGCCTTCACCGAATGGCTGCTGCGCGAGGGCCGCGACACCGAGCAGGCCATGCTGGAATGGGCCAGCCAGGCTGGGTGGAGCGAACACAGCCTGTAGCCACTCACGCGGCCGCGCCGACGGCCGCCCCGGCTTCCTGCGGGCCCGCGTCCTGGCCCATCGCCTCGAGAATCTGCCGCTTCAGCGCGGCCCCGCCGACGGTCGCCAGCATGTCCGCGACGCGGAAATCGGCGACCAGGTGCCCGGGCGCCCGCAGCACCAGGATGCGGTCGCCGACGTCCATCGCCTCGCGGATCGAGTGCGTGACCAGCATGCCGGTCTTGTTCGACTCCTTCACGAGACGGCGAAGCTCGTTGCGCAAAAGCGCGGCGTTGATCTCGTCGAGTGCGCTGAACGGCTCGTCGCACAGCAGGATCTCGGGGTCAGTCGCGAATGCGCGGGCGATGCTCACGCGCTGCCGCATGCCTCCCGACAGCGCGTGGGGATACTTGTCCATGTGCGATTCGAGCCCGAGCTTGTGCAGCCAGTGGCGCGCCACCTGTGCCCGGTTCTCGCGCGGCGCCTTCAGCAGTTCGAGGCCGTATTCGACGTTGGCCAGCGCACTGCGCCAGGGCAGCAGGCGGTCGCCCTGGAACACGACTCCGACCTTGCCGGCAAGCCCGGCGAAATCGCGGAAAGGGTCGTGCCCGAGCACCGCAACGCTACCCGAACTCGCCGCCGTCAGCCCGATCAGCAGGTTGAACATGGTCGACTTGCCGCAGCCGGTCTTGCCGACCACGGCGACCAGTTCCCCCTGCGCGACCTGCAAGCTCAGGCCGCGCACGGCATAGTTTGCGCTTGCCGTGCCGCGCCCGGCGCGCACCGCGAACTGCTTGGAAACCCCGTCGAAGCAAATCACGCTCATCGTCTTCGCCTCAAGCCATGCGTTCCGAGACTGCGACGTGGCGCTGGCTCGCGTGCTCGACCCATTCGACGATCTTCTGCGCGACCGTGACGAAGGCGACGAGCACGAGGGTCCAGGCCATCGCTCCGGCCATGTCGAACTGCTGCTGCTGCACCAGCAACTGGTAACCGACGCCGCTGCTCGCCCCCACCAACTCGGCCACCACGACCACGCGCGCGACGTTGCCGAGGTTGACCTTCCAGGCGGTGAAGATCCCGGGAAGCACGCTCGGCCACACCAGCGTGCGGAACATGTCCCAGCGACTTGGGCGGAACGACAGCGCCATCTCGACAAGGTCCTTCGACATCGAGCGATACGAGTCGTACATCTGGAACGCAAAGGCTGGAAGCGTGGTCATCACGATGATGAACCAGATGCGGAACTCGTTGGTCTTGAACCAGATGATGGAGAACACGACCCAGGACAGCGCAGGGATCCCCTGGTCGAAGGTCAGGGCCGGAAGCAGATAGCGTTCGATCCAGCGCACCCGCCCCATCAACAGCCCCAGCGAGCCACCGAACACGAAAGCTCCGGCCATTCCCGCGAGGATGCGCAGCGAGGTCGCCGCGACACTTGCCAGGTCCGCCCTGCGGGTGGCGATGCGCCCGAGCTGGCGTCCGATCCTGATCACCGACGGGAACAGGAACGGCGGCAGGAAGTGCGAGGCCGTCTGCCACGCCACGACGATCACCGCCAGCGTGATCAAGGTTTCCTTCTTCCACGGCATGTCGGCCTCTCCGCAACGTGGCTCAGCTCAGCGAAAGCGGGTAGATCGACGCCGGATCCACGGCCTTCGTGAAATACCCGCTCTGCAGTCCGGCGCGGTACACGGCCTCGATGCCCTTGCGAGCATGCGCGGCGTCGACCACGTTCATGCGCAGGGTCTCGTTGGACTCGATCATCTTCTGCAGCACGGTGACCTCGGAGCCCGGCAGCGACGGCGAGATCATCCGCGCCGCGGCTTCGGGATTGGCTCGCACCCACTTCGAAGCCTGCAGGAAGGTCCGGTACAGCGCCTTGACCAACCCGGGGTTCCTGGCGATCCACGCGTCGTGCGCGGCGACGCCGAGATACGGCATGCCCGTTCCGGGGCTGAACTTCTCCCACTGCTCGCGGATCTCCAGGCCGAGGGTGCGCAGCGAAGGCTTGCGCGCGAGCAGCTGCGAGTACGCCGGCTCCCACAGCTCGACTGCGTCCGCGCGGTCGGCCAGCGCGTAGCCGATCAGGCCGGGAGGGGCGGTGTTGATGACCGAAACGTCCCGCAGCGAGACCTGCTGGCGCTGCATCAGCCAGCGGAACATCGCGAAGTTGGTCGTCGCCGTCGACGCCGCGAGGTGCTTGCCGGCGAGGTCGCGCAGCGTGCGGATGTCCTTGCGCGACGTGACGACGGCGCCGAAGTAGTCGTTCAGGTTGAACAGATACGAGACCTTGATCCCGCGATTCCGCGCCACGCCGATCGACAGCAATGCGGCACTGCCGCCGACCTGGAATTCGCCCGAGTTGAACTCGAGCACGTAGGCATCGGGCGTGCGCTCGACGAAATGCAGGTCGATGCCGTGGGCCAGGTCGATCCGGTGCTGCTTGATGACCGGCTGCAGGAAGGCCCCGAGCGAGGGCTCGTCGAACACGACCATCGTGACCTTGGTCGCTGCTGCGTGCGCGCGCACCCAGGGCGAAGCCGCCATCAGGCCGGATACGGCCAGCGCCTTGCCCACGCTGCGTCTGCTGAGGTTCATCGCTTGTCTCCTTGTGGATTCCCAGGCCGTGCACCTGGATCTGCGTGCCAGCATCGGATCGGGCCCGCCTGCGCGGGGTCGCGGGTCGCTGCCGCGCCGTCGGAATTGTCCGTTTCTGGGCGCGGTGCGCAACGCAACTTTGCTCACATTGCCGTGAGAAAAACGCACGGCACCTGGGACAACCCGGAGTCCTGTCGACAGGCACGCGCCATCACCGGGACGCTCGGACGTGTCGCGGCGGTCGGTTGCGAGAGGCCCGGCGTGGCAAGAGTCGCATGCGCCAATGCGGCGCGCGGACGTCGACGCGTGCCCTGTGCATCACCTGGCAGAATCGGAGCGCACACCTGGTGTCGGCAGGCGTCGACGAGCTCAGCCGCAACGGCTGCCGGAACGCCGCGCGTGACGTGACCTTGCGCGCGTCTGGCAGGCCCGTGGAGCATGTCGCACAATTCCGGCAAATTCGACCCGCGTCAATTCCTGGAGTCGAGGCACATGGGCCAGGCGTGGCAATTCCTCCCCGAGGTGAGCGTGTTCCTTGCCGTCGCAGCTGCGGGGTTGCTGCTGCATGCCCGATTGAGTCACGCACTGCGGCCCGCACTGTGCCCGGCGCATGGCACCATGGTCTGGGCCATGCTTGGCATGTTCGCCGGGCTGGCGATCGATGCGTCGCGTGGGCAACTCATCTTGCTGACGTCGCTGTGCGGCAGTGGATTGCCGCTGATCGACCTCGTGCGCTGGCACATCGCGCTCCTGCCAACCAGCAACGCGGGGCTGCTGGTCGGGGGCGTGTTGCCGGTGGCCTGGCAAGCGGCTCCCGGGAAGCGTGCGCAGGCATCGTGGCGATGCGTGGCGCCGACCCTGCTATGCCTGGGCTTCATGCTCGTCGGCATGGATGTGGGCATGCCCCTATTGATTCGCGGGGTGTACGCGGCCGGTCGTCCGGTGGCGCTGAGCAGCGTGATCGGCGCGATGCAGGCCGGCATGGCCTGGGGAGCGGCAGCCGCCCTGCTAGTGCTGCGCGCGGCCAGCGCCCGGCAAGCCGCACGGCCGGTCTGATCAGCACTTTCAGCGAGGATCGAGGAGACACCACGATGCCAATCCAACCAGGTCCAGTCTCGGCCTTGTACCTGTTCGAAAAGTTCGAGGTGGGTGTGGTCCACCTCGATGCCCAGCGGCGGGTGCTGGCGATGAACGACTTCGCGCGCCGTGTCCTGCCGGTCAGCGACAAGCGACCCTTCGATTCGCTGGTGACGTCCTTCCACCCGCCCCGCTCGGCGGCCAAGGTGTCCTTCCTGCTCGACCAGGCCTCGGCCTGTCCGGTGGCCGCGGCGATGCCGATGACCATGATCATCAACATCCCGGAGCAGGTCCTGCTGATCAAGGTAACCCGGCTGGCCGGTGTGGATGGGCAGACCACCGGCTTCGCGCTGGTGTTCTACGACGTCACGCAGCTCGTGGTGCAAAGCGAGGCGCCCGCGCCGCCGGCCGGAGCGCCTCCAGCGAGCGATCAGGGTGGCGGCGAAAAGCGTCAGCTTGCGCGCATTCCGCTGGTGGCCAACCATCGCGTGACCTTCGTCGACACGGCACAGGTCGTGTTCCTCGAGTCCCAGGCGCACTACACGCGGGTGCTGACGACCAGCGGCTTCCAGTTCTGCAATCTGAGCATCGGTGATCTCGAGGCGCGTCTCGATCCGCAGCGATTCGTGCGCGTGCATCGCTGCTTCATCGTGAATCTCGATGCCGTGCTCGAACTCGGGCGCTTCGATGGCAAGGTGCAGCTGCGCATGCGCAGCGAGCAGCCGACCTGGGTGCCGGTATCTCGCGCGGAGGTTGCGCGCCTGCGATCGCTTCTCGGAGTGCAGCGCAAGGCCTGAGTGCGCAGCGCCCGGGGTCGGGAGACCGCTAGGGACTTTCCCCGATTGTCGACAGCCTGCGGGGTGGATTCGACATCTGATGCGCCCATTGTGCATTTCGTGTCGATGTCAATGCAGTTGGTGCAAAAATCCGCCAAATCATTGATAAAGTGCAAAAAAACGGGTGAGTTCGTATAGTTTCTCCGCTATAGACCAACTCGGAGACACCCATGATTCCACCGCGTTTCGAGTACCACGCGCCGCGGTCCGTGGACGAGGCGATCGCCTTGCTCAGCAGCCTCGGCGGCGATGCGAAGCTGCTGGCCGGCGGCCACAGCCTGCTGCCCATGATGAAGCTGCGTTTCGCGCAGCCCGGCAGCCTGATCGACCTCAATCGCATCGACGAGCTGCGCGGTATCCGCGAGCAGGGCGACACGGTGGTGATCGGTGCGATGACGGTGGAAAACGATCTGATCGCCTCGCCGGTGCTGCGCAGCAAGGTGCCCCTGCTGGCCGAGGCGGCGGCGCTGATCGCGGATCCGCAGGTGCGCAATCGCGGAACCATCGGCGGCGACATCGCCCACGGCGACCCCGGCAACGACCATCCGGCGCTGTCCATCGCGGTCGACGCGAGCTTCGTGCTGCAAGGTCCCAAGGGGCGGCGCAGCGTCGCGGCGGACGGCTTTTTCCTGGGCACCTTCATGACCTTGCTCCAGGAGGACGAGGTGCTCTGCGAGATCCACGTACCGGCGTTCAGGCCGGCCACCGGCTGGGCCTACGAGAAGCTCAAGCGCAAGACCGGCGACTGGGCCACGGCCGGATGCGCGGTGGTGCTGCGCCGCGCCGGCGATCGCATCGAGCACGTGCGCATCGCGCTGACCAACGTGGCGCCGATGGCGCTGCGCGCGACCGAGGCCGAGAAGCTGCTGCTCGGCCGTTCGCTCGACGCGCAGGCGCTGGCGGCCGCGGCCGAAGCCGTCGCCGCGATCTGCGAGCCTGCGGAGGACCTGCGCGGGGACGTGGAATACAAGACGGCCATGGCCGAGCAGATGGTCAAGCGTGCGCTGGGCAAGGCCTGGCTGCGCAGTCAATGAACCGGCAGGAGCCCCCATGTCCAAGAAGCTCGTTTCGATGAAGGTCAACGGCCAGGCCGTGGAAGCGGCCGTGGAGCCGCGTACCCTGCTGGTGCATTTTCTCCGGGAACAACTCAATCTCACCGGTGCCCACATCGGCTGCGATACCAGCCACTGCGGCGCCTGCACGGTCGACATCGACGGCCGCTCGATCAAGGCCTGCACGCACCTCGCGGTGCAGTGCGAGGGCTCCGAGGTCGTCACCGTCGAGGGCCTGGCGCAAAAGGGCGTGCTGCACGCCGTGCAGGAAGGTTTCTACAAGGAGCACGGCCTGCAGTGCGGCTTCTGCACCCCCGGCATGCTGATGCGCGCCTACCGCTTCCTGCAGGAGAACCCCAATCCGACCGAGGAGCAGATCCGCGCCGGCATGAGCGGCAATCTGTGCCGTTGCACCGGCTACCAGAACATCGTGAAGGCCGTGCAGTACGCGGCGGCCAAGCTGCAGCAGTCGGCCCAGCAGGCGGCCTGACGCAAACCCCACAAGGAGACTACCGTCATGAACGCACCGGCTCAAAGCGCCGAGGCCCGCGAACTGGCCCTGGCCGGCATGGGCGCCTCGCGCCTGCGCAAGGAGGATGCCCGCTTCATCCAGGGCAAGGGCAACTACGTCGACGACATCAAGTTGCCCTCGATGTTGCACATGGACATCGTGCGCTCGCCGATTGCACACGGGCGCATCAAGCGCATCAACAAGGAAGCCGCGCTGGCAATGCCCGGCGTGCACGCGGTGCTCACCGCCGAGGACCTCAAGCCGCTGAAGCTGCACTGGATGCCCACGCTGGCCGGCGACGTCGCGGCGGTGCTGGCCGACGAGAAGGTGCATTTCCAGATGCAGGAAGTGGCCATCGTGGTCGCCGACGACCGCTACATCGCCGCCGACGCGGTCGAGGCGGTGGAGGTGGAGTACGACGAGCTGCCGGTGGTCATCGATCCCTATGCGGCGCTGGCCCCCGACGCACCCGTGCTGCGCGAGGACCTCGCCGGCAAGACGGAAGGGGCACACGGGCCGCGCGAGCACCCCAACCACATCTTCACCTGGGAAGCCGGGGACAGGGCGGCGGCCGATGCCGCCTTCGCCGGTGCCGAGGTGACGGTTTCGCAGCACATGTACTACCCGCGGGTGCATCCGTGCCCGCTGGAGACCTGCGGCTGCGTCGCCAGCTTCGACCCGGTGCGTGGCGAGCTCACCACCTGGATCACCTCGCAGGCGCCGCACGTCGTGCGCACCGTCGTGTCCATGCTGTCGGGAATTCCCGAGTCGAAGGTGCGCATCATCAGCCCCGACATCGGCGGAGGCTTCGGCAACAAGGTGGGAATCTACCCCGGCTATGTGTGTGCGATCGTCGCGTCGATCGTGCTGGGGCGTCCGGTCAAATGGGTCGAGGACCGCATCGAGAACATCTCGACCACGGCTTTTGCCCGCGACTACCACATGGACGGCGAGCTCGCCGCCACCGCCGACGGGCGCATCACCGGGTTGCGCGTGAACGTGGTGGCCGATCACGGTGCCTTCGACGCCTGCGCCGACCCCACCAAGTTCCCGGCGGGACTGTTCCACATCTGCTCCGGCTCCTACGACATTCCGGCAGCACACGCCAGCGTCAAGGGCGTCTACACCAACAAGGCCCCGGGAGGCGTCGCGTATCGCTGTTCGTTCCGCGTCACCGAGGCGGTCTACCTGATCGAGCGCATGGTCGACGTGCTGGCCCAGAAGCTGGGCATGGACAAGGCCGAGATCCGCGCCAGGAACTTCATTCGCAAGGAGCAGTTCCCGTACCGCAGCGCTTTCGGCTTCGAATACGACTCCGGCGACTACCACACCGCGCTGCAGAAGGCGCTGGACGCGGTGGGCTATCGCGAGTTGCGCGCGGAGCAGGCCGCCAGGCGCGCGGATCCGGACAGCCCGACCCTGATGGGCATCGGCCTGGTCACCTTCACCGAGATCGTCGGCGCCGGCCCGAGCAAGATGTGCGACATCCTCGGCGTGGGCATGTTCGACTCCTGCGAGATCCGCGTGCACCCCACTGGCAGCGCGATCGCCCGCATGGGCACCATCACGCAGGGCCAGGGCCATCAGACCACCTACGCGCAGATCATCGCCACCGAGCTGGGCATCCCCAGCGAGGTCATCCAGGTGGAGGAGGGCGACACCTCCACCGCGCCCTATGGCCTGGGAACCTACGGCAGCCGCTCCACGCCGGTGGCCGGCGCGGCCATCGCGCTGGCCGCGCGCAAGATCCACGCCAAGGCGCGCAAGATCGCCGCGCACCTGCTCGAGGTCAACGAGCAGGATCTGGACTGGGAGGTCGACCGCTTCAAGGTCAAGGGCGACGACGCGCGCTTCAAGACCATGGGCGACATCGCCTGGGCCGCCTACCACCAGCCTCCCGCCGGCCTGGAGCCGGGGCTGGAGGCGGTGCACTACTACGACCCGCCGAACTTCACCTATCCCTTCGGCATCTACCTGTGCGTGCTCGACATCGACCGTGCCACGGGCGAGACCAAGGTGCGTCGCTTCTACGCGCTGGACGACTGCGGCACGCGCATCAACCCGATGATCATCGAGGGCCAGATCCATGGCGGGCTGACCGAAGGCTTCGCCGTCGCCATGGGCCAGCAGATGCCCTTCGATGCGCAGGGCAACCTGCTGGGCAACACCTTGATGGACTACTTCCTGCCGACCGCGGTGGAAGCGCCGAAGTGGGAGACCGACTTCACGGTGACGCCGTCGCCGCACCATCCGCTGGGCGCCAAGGGCGTGGCCGAGTCGCCGCACGTCGGGTCGATCCCCACCTTCACCTCTGCGGTGGTCGACGCCTTCGCCCATCTGGGTGTCACCCACATGGACATGCCCCACAACTCCTTCCGCGTCTGGAAGGAACTGCGCAAGCACGGCATGGCGCTGTGAGTCTGCCGGGGCCGGAGATC
>JAJYTY010000296.1 GCA_021792835.1 Pseudomonadota bacterium | reverse complement strand
ACCAACTATTCGGCCGCGAAGGCCGGCATGCACGGATTCACGATGGCCCTGGCGCAGGAGGTGGCGTCGAAGGGCGTGACGGTGAACACGGTGGCGCCCGGCTACATCATGACCGACATGGTCAAGGCGATCCGCCAGGACGTGATGGACAAGATCGTCGCGTCGATCCCGGTCAAGCGTCTGGGGCGCCCCGAGGAGGTGGCCTCGCTGGTGACCTGGCTGGCGGGCGACGACGGGGCCTTCACCACGGGCGCCGAACTGTCGATCAACGGCGGCCTGCACATGAGCTGAAGCACGCCCGGCGCGAGCGGGGCGGCGGCGGGGGCTGCCCGGTACCGCCCCGCGGAGGTTTTGTGGTTCAATCGAACGGTGACCCGTCCACCGTGCCGCGCTTGCCATGTCCCAGACTGAAACCGCCGTTCGCGTCATCAAGAAGTACCCGAACCGCCGCCTCTACGACACCGAGACCAGTGCGTACATCACGCTGGCCGACGTGAAGTCGCTGGTCATGGAGGGGCAGCACTTCGTCGTGCAGGACGCGAAAAGCGGGGCCGACCTGACCCGAAGCATCCTGCTGCTGATCATCCTCGAGGAGGAAGCCGGCGGCGTGCCGATGCTCAGCACGGCGATGCTCGAGCAGTTGATCCGCTTCTACGGCCACGCGATGCAGGGCATGATGGGCTCGTACCTGGAAAAGACCGTGCAGGCCTTCATTGACATCCAGGGCAAGCTGGCCGAGCAGTCGCGCGGGCTGTACGACAGCAGCAGCTTCAGTCCGGAGATGTGGTCGCAGTTCCTCAGCGGCCAGGCGCCGATGCTGCAGGGCATGATGGGCAACTACCTGGAGCAGAGCAAGAAGCTGTACGTGCAGATGCAGGAGCAGATGCAGCAGCAGGCCAAGCAGATGATGGGCGCGTTCCAGCAGCCGACCAAGAAGTAGACGCCGGATCGCCGCAACTCCCGGCGGCCGCGGCTCGCCGGGTGCGTGTCGCGTCGAAACAGCGACAATAGCGGCATGTCCGAGATTGCCACTCCCCCTGCTGTCCCCGACGCGCCGCCGGCGGCGCCGCGCATCGGTTTCGTGTCCCTGGGTTGCCCGAAGGCCCTGGTGGACTCCGAACGCATCGTCTCGCGCCTTCGCGCCGAAGGCTACGAGACGAGCCCGAGCTATGCCGGCGCCGATCTGGTGATCGTCAACACCTGCGGCTTCATCGACGAGGCCGTGCAGGAGAGCCTGGACGCCATTGGCGAGGCGCTGCACGAGAACGGGCGCGTGCTGGTCACCGGCTGCCTGGGAGCGCGCACCGACGAGCAGGGCCGCAGCCTGGTGCGCCAGGTGCACCCGAAAGTGCTGGCGGTGACCGGGCCGCAGGCCACCGACGAGGTACTGCAGCAGGTGCATGCGACGCTGCCGAAGCCGCACGACCCCTTCGTCGACCTGCTGCCGCCGGGGGGCCTCAAGCTGACGCCGCGGCATTACGCCTACCTGAAGATCGCCGAGGGCTGCAACCAGAGCTGCAGCTTCTGCATCATCCCGAGCATGCGCGGCAAGCTGGTCTCGCGCCCCATCGGCGAGGTGCTCGACGAGGCGCAGGCGCTGCTGCAGGCCGGGGTGCGCGAACTGCTGGTGGTCAGCCAGGACACCGCCGCCTACGGCTCCGATGTCAAGTACCGCACCGGTTTCTGGCAGGGTCGTCCGCTGCGCACGCGCTTCGCCGAGCTGGTGCAGGCGCTGGCGGTGCTGGCCGAAGAGCATGATGCGTGGGTGCGCCTGCACTACATCTACCCGTACCCGCATGTCGACGAGGTGCTGCCGGTGATGGCGCAGGGCCGCGTGCTGCCGTACCTCGACGTGCCCCTGCAGCACGCGCATCCCGACGTGCTGCGGCGCATGCGGCGTCCGGCGGGGGGCGAGCGCGCGCTGGAGCGCATCGCGCGCTGGCGCGAGGCCTGCCCCGACATCGCGATCCGCTCCACCTTCATCGCCGGCTTCCCCGGCGAGACCGAGCAGGAGTTCGAGGCCCTGCTGGACTTCGTGCGCCGTGCCGAACTCGACCGTGTCGGCTGCTTCGCCTATTCGCCGGTGCAGGGAGCCGCGGCCAACGATCTGCCCGGCGCGCTGCCCGACGAACTGCGCGAACTGCGCCGCGCACGCTTCATGGGAGTGGCCGAGGAAGTCTCGGTGCGGCGCCTGCGCGGTCGCGTCGGACAGGACCTGCGGGTGCTGGTCGACCGCGCCGGCCGCGACGGCGCCAGCGCGCGCAGCTACGCCGAGGCGCCGGAGATCGACGGCAAGGTGCTGGTACGCGAGCCTGCGAAGCCCTCGGCGCGCATGCGCCTGGCGCAGGCGGGCGGCAGTTTCGTGCGCGTGCGGGTGGTGGGCACGCAGGGCCACGACCTGGTGGCCGACCTGCTCTGAGCCCGCAGCGCCGGACTCACAGGTGGAGTCCGAAGGCCGACAGGTTGCGCCACAGCATGTACAGCGCGACCACGGCGACGAGCAGCGCGAAGATCAGGTTCAGCGTGCCCTTGCTGTGCTTGCCGAGGTGGGTGGCGACGCGTGTGCCGAACCAGCCGCCGAGCACGCCGCCGCCGATGTACAGCAGCGCGACCGTGAAGTCGAGCAGCCCCGAGCGCGCGTAGTTGATCGCGGTGGTCAGCCCGAAGGTGCCCACCGAGACGAGTGAGGAGCCGATCGCGGCGAGCATCGGCATGCCGGTGGAGAAGGCCAGTCCGGGCACGATGAGGAAGCCGCCGCCGATCCCGAAGAAGCCCGACAGCATGCCCACGAGCGCCGCGGCGATGCACAGGCGCAGCCACGAGCCCTTCGGCGCCTCATGCTCCGACAGGACCTCCGCGGATGCCGGCTCCCGGCGACGCAGCATCAAGCCCGCGATCACCAGCATCAGGATGGCGAACAGGAACAGCAGTTTCTTGCCGTCGACAGCCTTGCCCAGGCTGGAGCCCACGAAGGCGGCTGCCGCGCCGACCACAGCGAACACCAGCGCCTGCTTCCAGCGCACGTTGCCGGCGCGCGCATGGGGAATCAGGTTGAGGTAGGCGTTGATCGATACCGCCAGTGCCGTCGTGCCGATCACGACGTGGGCGTTTGGATACCCCACGAAGTACAAAA
>JAJYTY010000057.1 GCA_021792835.1 Pseudomonadota bacterium | reverse complement strand
ATGCGACCAGGTATGGCTGGCCGCCTCGATCCACGGCAGCGCGTACATGCGCCGTGCCCAGTGCTGCGACTGCGGCGCCAGCTTCGGGTACAGGCCGTCGTCGCTGACCTCGCCGACGATGATCGAACCGACCGTGGGGATGCGGTACTTCTCCAGCACCTCCGTGACCAGCACCCGGCCGGCGATCGGCGATCCCGGGCGCAGGCAGGCATTGGGCCAGCCGTCGCCGTCGAAATGCACCATCAGCACGCGGCGTCCGTAGCGCGTGCTCAGGTCGGGCATCGGGTCATCGGCAACTCGCAGCGCGGCGCGGAAGAACTCGATGGGGTCGATCGACCAGCGGGTTCCGTTGCCGCCCGGCAGGTTGAACACCCCGAAGCTGCCCAGGGCGTAGCCGCCCCACGGCGTGATGGCCGCCCCCTGCATCTGCCTGCCGCCGCTGCCCACGGCCGAGAGCCACACCTGGGCGTGCGGGCCGGCGCTGAGTTCCACCGTGCTCAGCGCGTCGAGCATCGGAACGATCTCGCCGGGCGGGGTTCCGGGTGCGCGGCGCAACTCCACGGGGCCGGCAAGCGCGTCCTCGCCGACCCGCACCCCGAGTTCGGCAAGCAAACGCGGGTCCAGCGCGCCCAGCGCGACCACCGGGACCCCCTCGTCGCGCGCCCGGCGCAGCAGCGCGCCGACCGCGCGCGGCACCTCGGACGTATCCGGGTAGAGCACGACGGCGGCGAAGCGCCCCGCCAGCGGCTGCTCGGGAAGCGGCGCGCCCATGTAGTGGTACTCGGGCACCAGCCCCAGGTACTCCAGAGGCATGGCGCCGTACACGTGCGCATCCTGCGCCTGCAGTTGCGGAGAGTTGCCCTGCGCGCACGAATGCAGCAGCAGCACGCGCCGCGGCACCACCTCGACGTTGCCGACCCCCAGCGCGTCCAGTTGCGAATCGCTCACCCAGGGAATCAGTCCATGCGCGGCGATGCGCGAGGCGACCTGGCGCGCCAGGTCGCGCCGCGACGGCTCGCAGTAGTCGATGGCGATTCCCGGCAGCGCGAAACGCTCGCGCATGTCATGCAGGCGTGCCAGCAGCCATTCGCGGTCGTCGGGCGTGACTTCGACATAGGACTGCGCGCGCTGGTCCCACCCTCGGTACAGGGACTCGGCGGCGACGGCATCGACCGAAGCCGCGAGCTTGGCGTCGACGAGTTCGAAACCCCGGTTGAGGATCAGGCGCATGCCGGGGAAGGCCGCCACCAGTGCGTGCAGCGTGTGGCGCAGCGCGTCGGCCTGTCGCCGGCGCTGCGCATCGCTGTTCGCAAGCAGCTGGTAGGAATCCAGCGTATCGAGGAAGAACCCCCGGAAACCCGCCTTCCAAAGCGGCGCGACGACGCGCTCGCGCAGGAATTCGCTCCATCCGGGCGCGGTCTGGTCCACCACCCGTGTGCTCCACGCCGGGTTGCTGGCGCCGAACCAGGCAGGCGGCAGCGTCTTGAGAAGCGGATCGTCGACGCCGATCTCGCCGACCGACACATACGCGAACGCCTGCGTGCCGGGGCCGAAGGCCCGGCCGATGTCCGTCGACTCGGCCAGCGCCGGCCCGGGCTGCACGACCACCCAGTCGAAGGCAGCCAGTTCGTCGAAAGGGATGGAGTCGCCGTAGTAGAAGGCTGCCGCCAGATCCGGCCCGGCGCGGTGCGCCGCGCCCGCCGCCGCCGACGCGCCCGCGGCCGGCACGGCTGTCGATGGCACGCCGCCCGGCGCGACCGCGCCGAGGACCTGGCGGGTCCACGGCATCGCCGCGGCGCAGGCCCGGGCGAGGGTACTGAGAAATCTTCTTCGTCGCATGCTTGCATCGATTGCGCGGCAGGGTCCGGGCATCCGGCGATGCGCGCAGCCTCCCGCCGCGTGGAACCCGGCCGCGTGCCACGGCCTGGACCTCCCGTCAATTGTGCAGTCCAAGTGCCAGTTTCGCGAAGCGAATCTCAACTGATTTGCGCGAAACCTGATGAAAGCGTGCAACTTTGCACGGGTTTTCACGGCATCGCCTGATGCTTGGGGCACTCGGGCCGGGCCCTGAAAGAGCATTCAGCGGAATATTTCGTATCGTTTATTGAAACTGCATTCAGCTTGCGGGAAATCGCCCACTTCGAGCACTATTTCGCAGAAAGATCGGTGGCGGCGGATTAGACTTGCTCCACGATCCATGGTGCTTGCGCTCCACCGATCCAACGCCCCCGACGACTCGTGCCTCCCGTCCCTCACGCGACGTCCTGGACCCACCGCCTGAACGCCACCGTGCGGGGCGATGGCCCGCGCACGCTCGTGTTCGGGCACGGTTTCGGCACCGACCAGCGCTGCTGGGATGCCCAGGTTCTGGAACTGCAGGACTCCTATCGTGTGATCACGCTGGACTTTCCCGGCGCGACACCGCACACCCTCGGCGCCTTCGACCCGACACGCCACGGCTCCCTGTTCGGTTTCGCCGAGGACCTGTGCATGCTGATGGACGAACTGCAGGTGTCGCGCGCCACCTACGTAGGGCATTCGCTCGGCGGGATGATCGGAATCCTGGCCAGCAACGGCAGCGACGGCGTGTTCGATTCGCTGATCACGCTGGGTACCTCGGCGCGCTTCGTCGACGATCCGTCCACCGACTACGTCGGCGGCTTCTCGCAGCAGGACATGGACTCGATGATGGCGGCCATGCGCTCGGACTACGAGGCGTGGGCCAACGGCTTCGCCTCGCTGATGGTGGGCGACGCCAACCCGTACCTGAGCGGAATCGAGTTCACGCACAACCTGCTGTCCCTGCGGGTCGACGTGGCGCGGGCCGTGCTCGACTCCGCACTGCAATCCGACCACCGCGGCGACGTCCGGGCGCTGGACACCCGGCTGTTCGTGCTCAATACCCGCGACGATCCTGCCGTACCGCTGCAGGCAGCGCAATGGCTGGCGCGCCACGGCGGGGCGTCGCAGGTGCTCGAACTCGACGCACGGGGACACCTGCCCCACCTGACCGCGCCGCGGCTGGTCGGCGCGGCACTGCACGAGTGCCTGCGCGCGATCACCGATGACTAGCGTCGCGCTGCCTGCCCACGCCGCGAGCCTGCTGCAGCGCCTGCAGGCGGACGCGCTGTGCTTCTGGCGCAGCGCCATGGACGGCGTGGCGCACCCGGTGCACTGCCTGCCGGCGGCCTGGATCGACCAGTCCTTCCTGTTGCCGCAGGGCGCCGACGGCGTGGAGCTGTACCTCGACCCGCGGGAGGTGGTGGCACAGCTTCCGTTCCAGCTTCGCGCTCGCCTGCGCAAGACCCCGCCCGCGGCGCTGGCCGTGGCCCGGCTGCGTCTCGGCGCGCAACAGTCGGTCGGCGTGCACGTGGCGTGGAGCGACGCGGCACGCGTGCCGGCCGGCTTCGGCGCAGACGCGCAGGCGCAGCGCCTGCTGCTACAGCCCTTTCTTCGCAACCCGACCATCGACGTCGAACTGGCACTGTCGATGCGCGTGCGCGACATCGCGGACTCGCTGCCGCATGGCGCGGTGCTGGTGTCGGCGAATGCTCATGCTGCCTTCGTCAACCCGATCGCCGCCGCCCTGTTGCGCATCGCGCCGGGCCTGGCCAGCGCCGACTCGCTGGCGGTCGCACTGCAGCACCTGGTGGGCCGCGCCAGCAATGGCGAGCACATTCGCGCGCATGCCCAGCTCGTGCTGGAGGGAGCCGCGCGCACCACCGCGTCGACCACCATCTGGCGCTTCGACTCGGTGCCTCGGGCCTTGCGCGTGACCTTCTCGCCGCTGCGCGCGGCACCGCACCCCGGATGGATCTGGTTGTTCGAGGACGTGTCGGCGGAGGTTGCTCTGCACGACCGCGTGGCACGCGAGGAGCGCAAGTTCCATGCGCTGTACGACCGACTCAGCGACGCCATCGTGCGCTACGGACTCGACGGCGAGGTGCAAGAGGTCGGCGCTGGCTACATCGCGCTGTTCGGCGAACCTCGACCCGCACGGGCGCTGTCGCGATGGACCGGTGCCGGCGAGCACGCGCCGCTGGACTGGAGCGCGGTGCTTGCTGGATGCCTGACCCGCCACAGCTTCGGCCCCTTCGAGTCCGAGTGCGTGCTGGACGACGGCAGACGCCTGCATCTGGAGAGCTCGGCCATCGCGCATCGTGAAGCCGACGGGGCGGTGTCGGGAATCTGGGAGGTGCACCACGACGTCACCCGCAGCAAGCTGGCCGAGGCCGAACTGGTGCTGGCCGCGGAAGCCTTCGGGCGCCACAGCGACGGCGTGCTGCTGACGGACCCCAATTACGTGATCCTGACCGCAAACGACGCGGTCAGCCGCATATCCGGCTACGAGCGCGCACAGTTGCAGGGCGCGCCACTGGCGCGGCTTCGCTCCGGGCGCCATCCGGTGGAGTTCTACGTGGAGATCGACCGCCAGCTGCGCCGGGAAGGCTGGTGGCAAGGCGGCGTGTGGAGCCGCAGACGCGACGGCGAGCCGTTCTTCAAATGGGTCACGATCAACGCGGTGCGCGACGACTCGGGTCGATTGACCCACTACGTGCTGATGCTGCGCGACATCGAGGCGGTGCGCGAGGCGCAAAGCCGCATCGAGTATCTGAGCACGCACGACCCGCTGACCCGGCTGCCCAACCGCCTGTGGTTCGAGGACCGGCTCGACTCCACCATCCGCGTGGCGGCCGGCAGCGGCGCGATGCTCGGCATCGTGCTGGTGGAGCTGAAGGACTTCACGCAGCTGAGCACGGCTTGGGGGCGTGCCAGCGGCGAACGCCTGCTGGCCAGCGCGGCCGAGCGCCTGCGCGCGATGGTTCCGGCGGGCCATCTGCTGGCCCATCTGGAGGGCGAGCGCTTCGCCGTCATGGCTGCGGTGGCCGCACCGGATGAATTGGGCGTGTACTGCGCGAATCTGTTGCGCCGGCTCGCGGTGCCGCACGACATCGATGGCGCCGAACTGTTCGCGCCGGCCTCCATCGGCGTGTGCGTGTACCCGGAGGACGGCGCCAGCGCCGACGAGCTGCTGGTGCACGCCGAGGCGGCGCTGCAGCGCGCCGCCCTGTCCAGCGAGCCGAGGGCGCAGTTCTTCACCGAGGACATCGTCGGGCAGATGCGCGAGCGCTTCCTGCTGGAGAACGGGCTGCGCAAGGCCCTCGAGCGCGACGAGTTCAACCTTGTGTTCCAGCCGCAGATCGTCGCCGCCGACGGCCGCGTGCACGGCTGCGAGGCCCTGCTGCGCTGGGCACCGGCGGGTGCGCCCTGCTCGCCGGGGGTGTTCATCCCGGTGGCCGAGCGCGCCGGGCTGATCGTGCCGATCACGCAGTGGGTGCTGCGCCGGGCCTGCCGCGAGATCGTCGAATCCGAATCGCTGGGCCTGTCCATGGGCGTGGTCGGGATCAACCTGTCGGCCACGCATTTCCAGCAGCCCGACATGGCGCCCGAACTGCTGCGCATACTGCGCGACGAGGGCGTGGACCCTCGGCGCATCTGCCTGGAGATCACCGAAGGCGCACTGCTCGACCCGCAGGCCAGCGAGCGCAGCATCGCACAGCTGCAGCAAGCCGGCTGCAGCGTCAGCATCGACGACTTCGGCACGGGATTCTCGTCGCTGGCCTATCTGCGACGCCTGCGGGTGGACGAGCTGAAGATCGATCGCAGTTTCGTCGAGGCGATCGAGCGCGGCGAAGGCGACCGCGCGATCGTCGCGTCGATCATCTCGATGGGCCACGCGCTGGGAATGCGCGTGGTCGCCGAAGGCATCGAGACCGCGGTGCAGCGCGAGTTCCTCGAGGCCCGGGGCTGCGACCTGCTGCAGGGCTACGCGCTGAGCCGCCCGCTGCCAGCGCCCGCGCTGCGCGAGTTCCTGCACTGCCGGCAGGACCCCTCCAGCGGCCATTGACGCGCCTGCTGCGTCCCCTTTAGACTGGACCGCGACTGACCGTATGGCGATGGAGTTCGCCATAACCGCCCCGCGCCCTGCGCGAGTGGCTGATGACTCCTGCCCGACGCCGCGCAACGCGGCGTATGCGTGCCATGGGAGGAGCCGATGGAAGGTCATGTTGTGCTGCAGCAGATCGCCCAGGTACTGGCGATTGCGCTGTTCGCCCCGTTGCTGCACGGAGTGATCGCCGCCGCCGAGGAGCGCGTACAGCGCGGAACCGGCCCGTCCATCTGGCAACCCTACCGCGACCTGTACAAGCTGGCCGGCAAGGAGCTGGTGGTCCCGTCGACCGCATCCTGGGTGTTCTGGGCCGCGCCCGTGGTGGCCTGCACCGCCATGCTGACGGTGCCGATCCTGATCCCGGTGCTCACCGACTACCCGCTGCCGCTGTCGGACATGGGCGACATCCTCGGCGGCGGGCTGATCCTGACCCTCGGCGGATTCGGCATCCTGCTGGCCGGGCTCGACAGCGGGCACCCCTATGGCGGCCTGGGGTCGAGCCGCGAGGCGATGCTGGCAATCCTCGCCGAGCCGACGCTGATCATGGTGTTCGTCGGCATCACGCTGCTGGCGCGCGCCATGCTGCCGTTCGTCGTCAACCACCTGCTGGTGGCGCAGCCGGCGGTGTTCTGGGGCCCGGCACACCTGTTCCTGGTCGCGGCCTTCTTCATCCTGCTGACGGTGGAGACCGAGCGTCTGCCGATCCATTCCTCCATCCACTACGAGATCTACATGATCGGCGAGGCCCGCATCCTGGAATACTCGGGGCCGCTGCTGGCGTTGCTGAAATGGGCCTCGTGGATGAAGCAGGCGATCCTCTACACCATCTTCCTCAACGTGCTGACCGTGCCGTGGGGCCTGTCGCACGCCGGCACCACGCTGGGCATGCTCGGTGCGCTGCTCGCGCTGCTGGCGAAGTGGCTGGCGCTGGGCATGGTGATGGTGTTCGTCGACACCACGCAGTCGCGGCTGCGCTTCTACCGCTACCAGGAACCGCTGGCCCTGTCGTTCCTGATGGCCGTGCTGGCGGTGATCGCACGCCAGCTGTGAGCGCGGACCCACGGGAACGACGATGCCCATCCTGCACCTGGACCCGCTGACGCAGGCCTTGTTCAGCCTGCTGGTGATCATCGCGCTGATCCTGTCCTTCGTGATGCTGGGCTCGCACTGGATCAAGAACCACATCGTCGCCTTCGCCGCGGAGTCGTGGGTGATCGCCGCGCTGTCGGCGGCGGTGGGGATCTACGGCCACTACCCCGAGCTGCTGTTCATCGCCGCGCTGACCGTGCTGTTCCGCGGCGCGCTGCTGCCCTACCTGCTGCTGCGCATCGTCAATGACCTGCGGCTCAACCGCGAGTTCGCGCCGCTGCTGCAACCCTCCAGCAGCATGGTGCTGGGCGCCGTGCTGGTGGTGTTCTCGTACGCGCTGGCGCATCGGCTGGGGCTGCGGATGCAACTGAGCGACGACATCGTGGTGCTCGCGCTGACCGCCATGTTCTCGCTCAAGCTGATCGGCTTCCTGATGCTGGTGTTGCGCTCCGAGGCGGTGAGTTCGATCCTCGGGCTGCTGGTGATCGAGAACGGGATCTTCCTCGGCTCGCAGATCCTCGTCCCCGGCATGCCCCTGCTGCTGGAAATGGTGATCTTGTTCGACCTGCTGATCATCGTCTCCACGTTAAGCATGCTGATCCGCTTCCTGCACCAGGAAGTCGGCACGACCAGCAGCCGAGAACTGACGCGCCTGGTGGGATGAAGCCATGATCTGGAGCGCGCTGTATGCGATCTGGGGTCTCACCGCCGCCGCGATGCTGGGCGCCTGGGTGTCGCGGCGCGCGCGCGTCGCCGAGATGCTGAACCTGGCGGCGGCGCTGGCCGATTTCGTGCTGTGCTGCGTGCTGCTGGCGGCCACGCCGACCTCCGGCGCGACCGCGCTGCAGGGCTACCTGCTGCTCGACGGGCTGGGCGTGTGGGTGATGCTGTGCCTGGCCGTCGTGTACCTGCTGGCCTCGGTGTACGCGATCGGCTACATGCGCTGGATGCACGGCGAGCAGTCGCGCCTGCACCGCTTCTACGCACTGTTCGCGGCCTTCGCCCTGACCATGTTCGTCGCGCCGGTCCAGAACAACCCGGGTATGTACTGGATCGCCATCGACCTCACGACCATCGTCAGCGCCTTCCTGGTCGGATTCCAGCGCGCCCCGGAAAGCATCGAGGCGGCGTGGAAGTACATCGTCATCGTGTCCGCCGGACTCGGCCTGGCGCTGCTCGGGACCGTGCTGTTCTACTGGGCCGGAACATTCCTGCTCGGTCCGGTGTACGACATGACCTGGGCCAGCTTCGCCGCTGTCACGCCCAGGGCCGAACCGGTGCTGCTGCTGCTGAGCTTCCTGCTCGTGCTGGTCGGTTACGGCACCAAGGTCGGGCTGGCGCCGATGCACACCTGGCTGCCCGACGCGCACAGCGAAGGCCCGGCACCGGTGTCGGCGATGCTGTCGGGCGCGCTGCTCAATTGCGCGATGCTGGGCATCGTGCGCTACCTGGTGGTGCTGCGCGCGACCGCGATCCAGCGCACCGCGGCCACCGCGCTGGTGCTGCTCGGCGTGTTATCGCTGCTGGTGGGCGCGCTGTTCATCACGCGCCAGAGCGTCATCAAGAGGCTGGCCGCCTATTCGAGCGTCGAGCACATGGGGGTGGTCGCGCTGGGCTTCGGCTTCGGCGGGCCGCTGGGAGTGATCGGCGCGCTCTACCACATGCTGAACCACTCGCTCGCCAAGTCCCTGGTGTTCTTCGGCGCAGGCAACATGATGCACGCCTACGAGAGCAAGGAAATCGACCGCATGCGTCGCGTGCTGCGCTACTTTCCGCGCTCGGGGGCGATATGGCTGGCCGGCGCGGTCGCCATCACCGGGGCGCCGCCCTTCGGGCTGTTCCTGTCCGAACTGACCGTGCTGCGCGCCGGCATCGTCGGCCCGAACGCGTGGGCGGTCTGGTGCATGGGCGTGCTGCTGGTGGTGATCTTCATCGGCTTCCTGGCCAGGTTCCGCGCCATGTACTTCGGCCCCGCGCCCGGGCAGGCACCGCGCCTGCGGCTGCATGCCGTGCACGTGCTGCCGATGGCCGCTGCGCTGGCCGCCACGCTGCTGCTGGGGCTGTGGTGGCTGCCCCCGCTGTGGCGCCACCTTGCGGCCATCGCCGCACAACTGGGCGGAGCCTGAAATGCGCCACTGCATCTCCCGCGTTATCGCCGCGGCCGAACTGCCCGGCGCGGCCGACTCGCTGCTGGCGGCGCTCGGGGAGTCCGCCAGCGCGCATGGTCGCATGCAGTTCGCGTATGCGCTGCGAGGCGCGGACGGGGGCATCGAGCTGCGCTATGTATCCAGCCAGGGCGCGGGACGCCCCTACGGGGTGTGGCAGGTTGCCGCGGGGGACGGCGCCGTTCCCAGCCTGGCCGGCAGGCTGCCGCTGCTGGGCTGGTACGAACGCGAGATCCACGACCTCTACGGCACCCGTTTCGACGGCCACCCGGAGCCCCATCCGCTGGTGCTGCACGAGGGACTGGCGCCGCCGCGCGCGCCGCTGGGCGAGCCCTTCGACCCCGCGGCTTCCCCGCGTGTCGGCAGCGCCCTTCCGCCGACGGTTCCCGCGGTGGTGGGGCCGGACATCCAGCGCCTGCCCTTCGGCCCGGTGCGCGCCGACATCGTCGAGTCGGCGCAGTTCCTGTTCTTCTACATCGGCGAAGGCATCCTGCACTACCACCCGCGGCTGTTCTACAAGCATCGCGGCATGGAGGCACGCTTCGAGGGCGTCGACACGCGCACCGGCAGCGTGCTGGCCGAGCGCGTGTCGGGAGTCGACTCGGTGGCGCACGCGCTGGCCTTCGCGCAGGCCGTGGAGGGGGCGCTGGGCTGGCGCGCGCCGCCGCGCGCGCGCCACCTGCGCATGCTGCTGGCCGAGCTGGAGCGCCTGTACAACCACCTGCACTACCTCGCCCAGCTGTCCAAGACCACGACCCTGAAGGTGGGCGAGGCGCAGGGCCTGTGGCTGGAGGAGCAGGTCAAGCAGCTCAACGCGCGGCTGTGCGGCAGCCGGATGCTGCGCGCCCTGGTGGTGCCCGGCGGTCTGCGGCGCGACCTCGAGCTGGCGTCGATGCACGCGTGGCTGGATGCCTTCGACCGCGACATCGACGACTACCTGCTGCGCCTGGAGTCCACGCGCAGCCACCTCGACCGGCTGATGACCACCGGCGTGCTGACGCGCCAGGTGGCTTTCGACCAGGGTGCCACCGGACCCATCGAGCGCGCCAGCGGGCTCGATCGCGACCTGCGCCGCGACCACGTCTACGCCGAGTACGACAAGCTGCGCTTCGACGTTGCGCTGCAGGCGGCCGGAGACGCGCACGCGCGAAGCGTGGTGCGCATGCACGAGATCCGGGAGTCGCGAACCATCATCCGCCAGATTCTCGGGCGCGTGCTGCCCGGACCGGTGCTGCGTACCGAGGTGCTCGAGTCCCCCGACCCCGCTGGCGAAGGCCTGGGCTGGGCCGAGGCCACGCGTGGAGGACTGCTGTACGCGGTGCACCTGGACGATTCGCGCCGCCGGCTGCGGCGCGTGAAGATCAAGGAACCGTCGTTCTCCAACTGGCGCGTGTTCCCGTTCACGCTGCAGGACAGCAACATGATGGACTACGCGATCAACGAAGCCAGCTTCGGGCTGTCGATCGCCGGGGTCGACCGCTGACAGGAGATCCACGATGCCGATATGGACCTGGTTCGGCCTGCACGCAAGGCGCGGCACCACGCCGTGGCCGCTGGCGCCCGGCCCCGACGGCCAGCAGGGGGTGCTCGGGCTGCCGCGGCTGCACGCCGAACGCTGCGACGCGGGGCACAGCGCCTGCTCCGACTGCGTCGCCGCCTGCCCTGCCGACGCGATCACGCTCGGCGCCGACGGTCCGCGCCTGGACTACGCGCGCTGCGTCGGATGCCAGCTCTGCACCGAGGTGTGCCCGCGCGGCGCCTTCAGCGTCAGCCACGACTGGACCTTCGGCGTGCGCGAGCGCAGCGACCTGCTCCGTGGCGGCGAGCCTGCCGCTGCGGCGCCGCAGGACAAGTCCGAGCACGAGTTGACCGCCGAGCTCAGGGCCTTCGGCCGCAGCCTGCACGTTCGGCATGTCGACGCCGGCTCGTGCAACGCCTGCGAGAGCGAGTTGCAGGCGCTGCTCAATCCTTTCTACAACCTGCACCGGCTGGGGATCTTCTTCACGCCCTCGCCGCGCTTCGCCGACTTGTTGCTGGTCACCGGGCCGGTGACCGAGGCGATGCGCGAACCCCTGCTGCGCACCTGGGAGGCGATGCCGCGACCGCGCTGGGTCATGGCGCTGGGCAGCTGCGCCACCGGCGGCGGCACCAACGGTGGCGGCTACGCCTGCCACCGCGGGCTCGACGGCCTGCTGCCCGTTGACCTGTGGCTGCCCGGCTGCCCTCCGAACCCGGCGGCGATCATCGAGGCGCTGCTTGTGCTGCTGCGGCGGCGTGCGCAGCGCGTGCACGGAGGGCGCCATGCCGATTGACTCCGCGCTGGACCTGGGCTGCTTCGGTGCGGCGGCGCTGGCGTGGCTGCTGGCGCTGCTCGTCGACCTCGGGTTCGGCGGCAGGCTGGCGCGTCTGCTGCTGGTGCTGGGCTGCGTGCTGGCCGCGCTTGGCGCGCTGTACGGCCTGCCCGCGGGCACCGCGCAGCTGGTGTTGCTGCACTCCGGAGCCTGGCCGCTGCGATTTCGCGTCGACGCCGCGGCGCTGTGGCTGATGCTGCCGGCCCTGCTTCCGGCCGCCTTTGCATGCCTGCTGGGCGGCGCCGGAAGGCCGCGCGGATGGGCCGCGGGTGCCGCGCTGTCGCTGCTCGGAGTCCTCGGCGTGAGCGGGCTGCAAGACGGCGCCAGCTTCCTCGTCGCGTGGGAGCTGATGGGATTCGGCGGCGCGTGGATGTTGCTGTCCGAGCACCGCAGCACGCAAAGCGGGCACGACAACCTGTTCATGCTGTCGCTGCTCGAGGTCGGCGCCGTCGCGCTGCTGCTGGCGCTTGTGCTGTGCGGTGGCGGGCTCGATTTCGCGGGCCTTGCCGCGCGCTGGCAGGGCCTGGGCACGCTCGCCGGCGTGGTGGCGGGGCTGCTGTGGCTGATCGGCTGCGGCGCCAAGCTCGGGCTGGCGCCGTTCTACGAGTGGTACCCGGGCGCCTACGGCGGCGGTAGCGGGTCCAGCGCGACCCTGATGTCGGGCGTGGTCATGAACGCCGCCTATTTCGCGCTCGGCCGCGCGCTGCTGCAATGGGTGGGAACGCCGCCGTGGCTGGCCGGCTTCGGCGTCGTCGTGCTGGCGGTCGGCGTGTGCACCGCCGTACTGGCCATCCTGTATGCGTTCCAGCAGAACGACTGGCGGCGCCTGCTTGCCTTCTCGTCCGCGGAGAACGCCGCGGTGGCGGTCACCGCGCTGGGGGCGGCGTTGGTGTTCCGCGCCGGCGGCCAGCCGGCATTGGCCTCGCTGGCATGGGTGGTGGGCATGCTGCACCTGATGGGCCACAGCCTGGCCAAGGGGGCCTTGTTCCTCACCGCCGATGCCGCGGCCACGCTGCAGGGCGGCCACCGGCTGCGCCAGAGCGCGCTGCTGCGACACGCGCCGTACACCGTGGGACTCGGCGCCGTGCTCGCGGCGATGAGCCTGGCGGCGATGCCACCCAGCGCGGGTTTCGTCAGCGAGTGGTACCTGTTCCAGACCCTGTTCCATGACTTCGTGCTGGCCGGCGACGGCTCCCGCATCGCGCTGGCCCTGGCCGGGGCGGGGCTGGCGCTGAGCGCGGCGGCGGCGCTGGCGACCATGGTCAAGCTGGTGGGGGTCGGTCTGCTGGGCCAGAACGAACCGCAGGGCGCGCAGCACCGGCGCCACGAGGCCCCGCTGGGGGCGCTGCGCCGCACCGCGGTACTGGCCTGCGGCGCGGCGGTTCCGACGCTGGCGATCAGTCTGGCGGGCTGGCTGGCGCTGCTGCGCCAGGCCGCCTGGCCCGATCCCGGCGCTGCGGCTGCGATGACCCGCGGCTGGCTGCTGGTGCCGCTGTCGGCAGGCTTCGCGTTCATCTCGCCGGCCAAGCTGGTGATCGCCACGCCGCTGCTCGCGCTGGTGCCGCTGGGCCTGCTGCGAGCGCGGCGCCGCTATGCGGTTCGTCGCGCGCCGATCTGGTGCGGCGGAGAGGACTACGCGGCGCACTCCGGCGCCACCACGGCACTGGCGTTTTCCAACGCGCTGCGCGTGTTCTACAGCTTCGTGTACCGCCCCACCAACGCGCTGGCGCGTGAATTCGAAGGCAGGCCCTATTTCCTGAAGGAGCTCAAGTTCGACTACGCGCAGGCGCCCTTCTTCGGGCCCTGGCTGTTCGAGCCGGCGGTACGCGCGGTGCGCTGGCTGGGCGAGCGCCTGCGCTTCCTGCAGAACGGCCTGATGAATGCGTACCTGGCCTACATCGGCGTGCTGCTTCTGCTGGTGCTCGGCGTGGCGCTGCTGTGGTCCCCAGGCTGATGCGTGCGACGCGTGCGACGCGGCCCCGCATCCGCGACGCACCGGCAGACAAACCCCCGTGACAGCCCGTACATTGCGTACTGGCGCCGCGAGCGCCCGACGTAGCGTCTTTCCAAGAACCAGACTATCGCAACCATGACCTTTGTCTACATCGCGATCTTCGCCATCCTCGGCGCGTTCGCGCGCTACGGCCAGACCCTTGCCGTGCAGGGCGTGCTGGGCCGCGGCTTTCCCTTCGCCACGCTGTCGATCAACGTGCTCGGATCCTTCCTGATGGGTTTCCTGTTCTTCGAAACCCTGGAGCGCGTCAATGTCAGCCCCGACCTGCGCACCGGAATCCTCACCGGCGGGCTCGGCGCCTACACGACCTTCTCCACGTTCTCGCTGGAGACCCTCAACCTGATCGAGAACGGCGACTGGGCGAAGGCCGGGCTGTACGTCGCCGCCTCGGTGCTGCTGTCGATCGGGGCGGCGATCCTGGGCGCATTCCTGTCGCGCAATCTCGGAGTCTCAGCATGAAAACCGTGACCATCGCACGCATCTACGTGAAGGAAGGCGACAAGGTGCAGGGCCACAACCTGATCCAGGAGATCTTCCGCCTGCTGCACAACGAGCAGCGCGTGCACGGTGTGACCGTGTTCCGCGGCGTCGCCGGCTTCGGCAGCCACGGCGAGGTGCACGCCGACGACCTGCTGCGCCTGAACGTGCACCTGCCGCTGGTGGTGGAGTTCTACGACACGCCGGAGGTCGTCGCGGCGGTGCTGCCGCGCATCCAGCAGATGGTCCCGGCAGGGCACATCATCTCGTGGCAGGCGCAGTGCGGTTGCTGAAGCAGCCGGCGAGCGACCCCGCACTGCCGGACTCCTTCCCGGCGCTGCCGCTGGGCAGCATGCTGGCGGTACAGACCCTGGTGTCGCTGGCCGCGCTGGCGGTGCCGGCGATCGCGCCGGCGGTGGCGGCAGGCACCGGGCTGCCGGTGGCGCTGGTGGGGCTGTTCACCGCCGGCATCTACGCCGGCGCGATGTTCTCGGCCATCAACGCCGGAGGCCCGTTGGTCCGCTTCGGCGCGCTGCGCGTGGCGCAGGCCTGCCTGTGCGTGACGGCCTGCGGCCTGCTGCTGGTGGCCAGCGGCAGCCTGGCGGCGCTGCTGCCGGGGGCCGTGCTCACCGGCATCGGCTACGGCGCGGCCACGCCGACCAGTTCGCATCTGTTCGCGCGCGAGGTGCCCGCGCGCTGGCGCGGGCTGGTGTTCTCGATCAAGCAGACCGGGGTGCCGCTGGGCGGCATGCTGGCCGGGGCGCTGCTGCCCAGCGCCGCGCAACGCCTGGGCTGGCGCGGCGCGCTGCCGCTGCTGGCACTGGCCTGCGTCGCCTGCGCCGCCTTGCTGCAGCCGCTGCGCGCGCGCTTCGACGATGCGCGCGACCGCGGCCACCGCTTCGCCTTCGGCGGCTCGCTGCGCACGCTGCGCATGGTGTGGGACCACGTCGCCGTGCGCGGGCTCGCGATCAGCACCTTCTTTTTCGCATCGATGCAATCGTGCATGGCGACCTACCTGGTCGCGCAGGCCCATGAAGGCGCCGGGCTCGGGCTGGTGCGTGCCGGCCTGGTGCTGGCCTGCGCGCAGGTCTCGGGAGTGTTCGGGCGCATCGCCTGGGGCTGGATCGGCGACCACTGGATGCGGCCGTCGCGCCTGCTCACGCTGCTCGCGCTGGCCATGGGCGCCTGCGCCTGCGCGGCCGCGCTGCTGCGCCCGGACTGGCCGCTGCCCGCGGTGCTCGCGCTGGCCGTCGCCTTCGGCGCCACCGCGACCGGCTGGAACGGGGTCTACCTGGCCGAGGTGGCGCGCCTGGCCCCTGCCGGCATGGCCGGAATCCTGACCGGGGGCACGCTGTTCTTCACCTTCGCCGGGGCGCTGAGCGCGCCGCCGGCCTTCGCCCTCGTGGCCACGCTGAGCCACGGCCTTGGCCATGGCTACCTGGCGGTGGGGCTGGTCCTGCTGGCCCTCGGCGTGCTGCAACTGCGCCGCCAGGCACGCCACACCTGCGAAACGCCCGCCTGAGCGGCGGACCCGGCGTGCACGGGCGACACACCCGGTTGCAGACCCGGCCGGCAGGGCTAAGCGTGCCCTAAGTCACGGTGCCCATACTGCCCCGTGGATCCCCGACGCGGGGACCCTCCGGGCCGGCGCGCACGCGCCGGCATGCGCGGGACGCCGGGTGTCCCGCATTCACGATGGAGCGCGCCCAAGCCTTGCAGCCAGCCCCTCAGTCGATGAAGGTCCGCGCCGTGTTCGTGTCCGACGTGCACCTGGGAACGCGCGGATGCCAGGCCGAGTTGCTGCTGGACTTCCTGCGGCAATGCGATTGCGAGCATCTGTATCTGCTCGGCGACATCGTCGACGGCTGGCGCCTGCGCACGCGCTGGTACTGGCCGAGCTCTCACGACGCGGTGGTATCGTGCGTGCTCGCACGCGCCCGCGACGGCGTGCGGGTGCATTACATTCCCGGCAATCACGACGCTTTCCTGCGCGACTCGGCGGGGGCGATCTTCGGCGGGGTCGAGATCGTCGGCGAGACCATCCATGAATCGGCCGACGGGCTGCGCTACCTGCTGCTGCACGGCGACCGCTTCGACCTGGTGGCCACGCATACGCCGTGGCTGGCGCGCGTGGGCGACGTCGCCTACCGCGTGCTGCTGGGCGCCAGCGTCGCGCTGAATCGGGCGCGGCGGCGGCGCGGCCTGCCATTCTGGTCGCTGTCGGCGTGGGCCAAACTGAAGGTGAAGGAGGCGGTGAACTTCATCAGCGACTACGAGACGCGGATCGCCGACGAGGCACGCTGCCGCGGCGTGCATGGCGTGATCTGCGGCCACATCCACCACGCGGCGATGCGCGACGAGGACGGCGTGCGCTACATCAACACCGGCGACTGGGTCGAGTCCTGCACAGCGGTTGTGGAGCACTTCGACGGCAGTTTCGAGATCGTGCGCTGGCCGCAGATGACCCGACCCGGGCGCGGCGACGCCGCGGGTGCCCATCCGCCAATGACCCGGCGCGCGCGCATGGCGTTTCGGCGCAGCCTCGGCGAGTTCACCGCCGCGCGGCCGCCGCGCGGGCGCCGCCGGCGCGGCTCGCGCCACGCCGCCCCGGCGCCGCGCGAACACGCGCAGGAACCGGGCGCATGATTCCCGGCGCGCTGGCGGGCCTGGGCGCGTGGCCGGCGTGGATCGGGCACCATGGCTACGCGCTGCTGTTCGCGGCCTCGGTGGCGGAAGGTCCGCTGGTGACCGTGGCCGCGGCCTTCCTGGCCTCGCAGGGACTGCTGAACCTGGCGGCCGTGTATGCCACCGTGGTGCTCGGTGACCTCGCCGGCGACGCGCTGTACTACGCGGCAGGGCGCTGGTTGCTGGGACGGCTGCCGCTTGGCGGACAGCGCGCCGGCCGCCTGCGGCGGCGCGTCGAGGCACTGCGCGGCTACCTGCTCGCGCACCCCGGACGGGTGTTGTTGTTCGGCAAGCTGACCCATTCGGCCGGTTTCGCGGTGCTGCTGGCCGCCGGCGCCGCACGAGTGCGCCCCGGGCGCTACATGCTCTACAACCTGCTCGGGACCCTGCCGAAATCGGCGCTCCTGGTTCTGGTCGGCTATTTCTTCGGGCGCTTCTCGGACGGCTTGCGCGGCGACCTGCGCATCGCCGGAATCGCCGGGCTGACCCTGGCGGTGCTGGGTGCGCTGGCGCTGGCGCGCCAGTTGCGCGCGATCGACCCCGCCTCTTTCGAATGATCACGACCACGACCACCCCGCCCCCGCGGGCGGACGAGGCGCGCCCCTTGCGCCTGGCCCTGTTCACGGACAACTTCCACCCCGAGCTCGGAGGCATCCAGGACTCCATCCTGGCCTGCGCGCGCGAACTCGGCGCGCGCGGGCATCGCGTACTGGTGTTCGCACCGGCGGCGTCCAGGCGCGACTACGCGCGTGTAGGACTTGCGGCGGCCGAGCCGGAGCTCGGCCCCAATGTCGAGGTGCGTCGCGTGACCTCGCTGCCGGTGCCCAGTTCGAGCCAGCAGTCGCGTCTGGCCCTGCCCTGCGCCGGCTGCCTGCGCGACATCGAGCGCCTGCGCCCGCAACTGGTGCACAGCCATACCTTCCTGAGCGTCGGGCGCGCCGGCCTGCGCGCGGCGCGCCATGCCGGCGTGCCACTGCTCGGCACGAACCACTGGGCCGTCGAAGCCTTCGACATGTACGCGCCGCTGGCCCGCGCGGCCTTCCGGCGCATCGCGGTGAGCGCGGTGACCCGCTACTACCAGCGCTGCGACCGCGTCACCGGCCCGTCGCGCTTCACCGTCGAGGACATGCAGCGCAACGGCGTGCGCCGGCCCTGCAGCGTGATTTCCAACCCGGTGGACACGCGCTGCTTCGCGCCGCTCGACGAGGCGGCACGGCACGCCGTCAAGCAGCGTTTCGGGCTGGGGCCGCAGACCGTGGTCTACGCCGGCAGGCTGGCGCGCGAGAAGAACGTCGACGTGCTGCTGCGGGCCTTCGCGCTGCTGCGCGAGCAGCTGCCGCAGGCCACGCTCGTGCTGGCCGGGCACGGCAGCGCGCGCGAGGCGCTGGAGTCGCTGGCGCGCGACCGCGGCATCGCCGACGCGGTGCGCTTCGTCGGCACCTTGCCGCACGCACGGCTGGCACAGCTGTTCGCGGCCTGCGAGGTGTTCGCCATCGCCAGCAAGTCCGAGACCCAGAGCATGGTGGTGCTGCAGGCGATGGCCAGCGGGCTGCCGGCGGTGGGCGCGCGCTGCGGCGGGCTGGTCGAGCACATTCCGGAGCACGCGGGCCTGCTGGCCGCGCCCGACGACCCCGGGGACCTGAGCGACAAACTTCTGCGCCTGCTCGCCGACCCCGCCGAACGCGCCCGACTTGGCGCCGGAGCGCGGCGCTTCGCGGCCGGTTTCTCGATCGGCGCGGTGGCCGACGCGTGGGAGGATCTGTACCGCCGCACCCTGTCCGAGGCCGGCGGGACAGGACACTAGACCCCGGGCGGCAGCTTCGACGCCATCATCGCGCGCCGGTCCAGCCGGCGCCCGTCCGCGATGAAACTGCCGTCTCCGACCGCGTGCAGCATGCGACGTTCGGCGCGCTCGGTGTCGACGTAGGCAGCCACTCCCTGCAGCACGACGATGTCGTGGCGCTCGACGATGTCGACCACCCGGCACTCGATGTTGGCCAGGCATTCGCGGATCCGCGGGGCCTGCACCAGGCGCCCGGGCAGCGCGGTCAGCCCGAACCGCGCGAACTTGTCGGTGTCGGCGCCGGAACAGGTGCCGATGCCGACGACCTGGTCGAGCATGTCCACGCCGGGAATCGCGATCACGCATTCGCGCCGCTCGCGCAGCGCCGTGTACGAGTGGTTCCACGGCCCGGTCGTGATCGCGAACAGCGGGTCGAAGTCCAGCACCATGGTCCACGAGATGGTCATGATGTTGTCGCGCCCGGCATCGCGCGTGGTCACCAGCACCACCGGCCCCGGCTCGATCAGCGTGAAGGCCTTGGACAGCTTGAAGCGGCGCAGCATGACGCCTCCAGGAGGTCGTTCGGCACGATCCGCGCGCCGTCGGGCTCCGCTGCGGGGAGCCCGGCCATGATGCGCCGCCGCGCGTCGTTGGGCCCTGTCGGGGATCAAGGCCCATGTCCGATGCGCGTGCCCGCGGCAGGCGCCGCGGCAACCCGCGCGCGTAAAGCCCGACGCCGAATCCGCATTGAGGCGAAAATGGAGGGCAGCGGCCCGCAGCGGCCGCGACACCAGCTCTCCAGAGGGAACTTCGATGCCA
>JAJYTY010000295.1 GCA_021792835.1 Pseudomonadota bacterium | reverse complement strand
AGGCGCGCGAACTGCTCCCGCTGGGCGAGCGCCTGGACCCGCAGCCGTGGATGGGCCAGCGCCCCTGCACCCCCGACATGATGCCGCTGATCGGCCCCGCGCCGCGCCACGCGGGGCTCTGGCTGGCGCACGGCCATGCGCACCACGGATTCACGCTGGGCGCGGTCACCGGCCGGCTGCTGGCCGAGATGATGTGCGGCCAGCCCACGCTGCTCGACCCCTCCCCGTTCTCTCCATCGCGATTCCGATGAACGTCCAGATCCGCGTCAATGCCCCGGTCAGCGCCGATGCGTTCATCGCGCTGCTGCAGGCCTCCACGCTGGCCGAGCGCCGCCCGGTGCACGACCGCGCCTGCATCGAGGGCATGCTGCGCCACGCCGACCTGACCGTCAGCGCGTGGCTGGGCGAGCGCCTGGTGGGCATCGCGCGCAGCGTCACCGACTACCACTACGCCTGCTATCTCAGCGACCTCGCGGTGGACCGCGAAGTGCAGCGCCAGGGGATCGGGCGCGCGCTGATCGAGGCCACGCGCGAGCAGCTGGGCCCGCAGGCCAAGCTGATCCTGCTGGCCGCGCCGGCCGCCGACGCCTACTACGAACGCATCGGCATGACCCGCAATCCGCGCGCGTGGCTGCTGTCGCGCGAACAGCCGCTGGCCGGCGACTGAAGCCCTCGCGGCGCCGAGCCGTTCAGTCCCCGGCGAGAATCCAGCGCGCGGCCTTCTCCGCGATCATCAGGGTCGGGCTGTTGGTATTGCCGCTGGTGATGCGCGGCATCACGCCGGCGTCGACCACGCGAAGCCCCTGCACCCCGATCACCCGCAGGTGCGGATCGACGACCGCCTGCGGGTCGTCCTCGCGCCCCATGCGGGTCGTACCCACCGGGTGGAAGATGGTGCTGGCGATGTCGCCCGCGGCGCGTGCCAGCTGCTCGTCGTCCTGGTACTGCGGCCCGGGCTTGATCTCCTGCGGGCGGAAGCCGGCCAGCGCCGGCTGCTCCACGATGCGCCGGGTCACGCGCAGCGAGTCGGCCGCCACCTTGCGATCCTCCTCGGTGCTGAAGTAGTTGGGGTCGATCGCCGGCGCGTCGCGGAAATCCGCGCTGCGGATGCGCACGCTGCCGCGGCTGCCCGGGTTGAGGTTGCACACGCTGGCGGTGAAGGCCGGGAAGGTGTCCAGCGGCTGCCCGAAGGCCGGCAGCGACAGCGGCTGCACGTGGTATTCGATGTTCGGATGCGGCTGCGAAGGGTCGCTGCGCGTGAAGGCCCCGAGCTGCGACGGGGCCATGCTCATGGGCCCGCTGCGCTTGAGCGCGTATTCCAGCGCGATCATCGCCTTGCCCCACAGGCTGTTGGCCAGCGTGTTCAGCGTGCGCGCGCCCTCGACCCGGTACACCGAGCGGATCTGCAGGTGGTCCTGCAGGTTCGCGCCGACCCCTGGGGATTCGCGCAGCAGCTCGATGCCGTGCTGGCGCAGCAGATCGCCCGGGCCGATGCCCGACAGCTGCAGCAGTTGCGCCGAGCCGATCGATCCGGCGCTGAGCACCAGTTCGCGCGCGGCGCGCAACTGCAGGCGCTCGCCCGCGCGCAGCACGCTGCAGCCGGTGCAGCGCAGCCTGCCGTCGGCGTCGCGCTCGATCAGCAGGCGTTCCACCTGCGCATGGGTCCACACGCTCAGGTTGGCGCGCTGGCGCACCGGACGCAGGAAGGCCTTCGACGCGTTCCAGCGCCAGCCGCGGCGCTGGTTCACCTCGAAATACCCGACACCCTCGTTGTTGCCGCGGTTGAAGTCGTCGGTGCCGGGGATGCCGGCCTCGCGCGCGGCCTGCGCGAAGGCGTCCAGGATGTCCCAGCGCAGGCGCTGGCGTTCCACCCGCCACTCGCCCGCGCCGCCGTGCCAGCGCGCGCTCTCGCGCAGCGAAGGCGACGCGCCGTCGCCGCCGCCGACGAAGCTGGCGGTCGCCGGCGCCCCCGCCGGCAGCGCCTGCGCGCCGGCGCGAGCGTCCAGGCTGTGGTGGCTTTCATGCGCGATGAAATCGGGCAGCGACGATTCCCAGCTCCACGCCGGCTCGCCGGTGATCGAGGCCCACGCGTCGTAGTCGCGCGCCTGCCCGCGCATGTAGATCATGCCGTTGATGCTGGAGCTGCCGCCCAGAGTCTTGCCGCGCGGGTACAGCAGTTGCCGCCCGTTGAGCCCGGCGCAGGGCTCGGTGCGGTAGCGCCAGTCGGTGCGCGGGTTGTCGATGCAGTACAGGTAGCCCACCGGGATGTGGATCCAGTGGTAGTTGTCGCTGCCGCCGGCCTCCAGCAGCAGCACCCGGTTGCCCGGGTCCGCACTGAGCCGATTGGCCAGCAGCGACCCCGCCGTGCCGGCCCCCACCACCACATAGTCGAACTCGAGCTCGGACATCATCACCCTCCCACCACGCCCACACCACCACGAGCCTGAAACCCCCACTCCCACGCGCGCCCCCCCGCAGCCCCGAGCACTCCCGCCGCAGGGCCGCCCCAAGGCGGGGTGCGTCCCCCTCGGGGGGACGGAGCGGGGGCCGCCCCCCGCGACGAAGGGGGCCCTCACCCCCTCGCATTCGGCATCGCGAACTCGGCTCCCTTGGCGATCGAGTCGGGCCAGCGTTGCATCACGCTCTTCTGGCGCGTGTAGAAACGCACTCCCTCCTCGCCGTAGGCGTGCATGTCGCCGAACAGGCTGCGCTTCCAGCCGCCGAAACCGTGCCACGACATCGGCACCGGGATCGGCACGTTCACGCCCACCATGCCCACCTGCACGCGCCGCGCGAACTCGCGCGCGATGCCGCCGTCGCTGGTGAACAGCGACACGCCGTTGCCGTACTCGTGCGCATTCACCAGATCCAGCGCCTGCTCGAAGGTGTCCACGCGCACGCAGGCCAGCACCGGGCCGAAGATCTCCTCGCGGTACAGCGCCATCTCCGGGCGCACGTGGTCGAACACCGTGGCGCCGAGGAAGAAGCCCTGCTCGTGCCCCGCCACGCGCAGCTCGCGCCCGTCCACCAGCAGCTTCGCGCCGGCGGCCTCGCCGGCATCGATGGCGGCGCGGATGCGCCGGCGCGCGGCGTCGGTGACGATCGGGCCCATCTCGCTGGACTCGTCGGTGCCGGGGCCGACGCGCAGC
>JAJYTY010000294.1 GCA_021792835.1 Pseudomonadota bacterium | reverse complement strand
TGAACAACGCCTCGTTGTACGCGTCCGCTCCTCGCATCTCTCGTCTCTCACCGTTGGTCGTCGCTGTCCCACATCCTCGTCGATCACGGCGCGGCGCGCCAGTATTTCAACGGCCTGTTAAATGACTGACACATTTCAGAATCACCGCGCGCGGCAGCCGGGCCGTCCTCGAAGGGCCCGGGAGCGGCGACGCGGGCTGAATGAACAACCCCCATAACCCCTCTTCCGCGACCTGCCGACCCTTGGCCCGTACCGATTCTCCCCACCCCGTCGCCATCGTCGGCACCGCCTTGCGCCTGCCGGGCGAGCTGCATCACGAGCAGGCCCTGTGGCAGGCACTGCTCGACGGCCGGGACCTGGTCACCCACGTCGACCCCGCGCGCTGGGCCACCGATGCGCTGCGGCATCCCAGCCGCGCCGAAGCCGGGCGCAGCATCACCTTCGCCGCCGGTGTGCTCGGCGACATCGACCACTTCGACGCCGGCTTTTTCGGCATCTCGCCGCGCGAGGCCCAGCTCATGGACCCGCAGCAGCGCCTGCTGCTGGAGCTGACCTGGGAGGCCCTGGAGGACGCCGGCCTGCCCGCGTCGAAGCTCGCCGGCAGCGACTGCGCCGTCTACCTGGGAATTTCCAGCCTGGACTACGGCATGCGCGTGCTCGACGACCTGTCGGTCATGGGCGCCCACAGCATGACCGGCAACACCATGAGCGTGGCCGCCAACCGCCTGTCCTACGTGTTCGACCTGCACGGGCCGAGCGTGGCGGTGGACACGGCCTGCTCCTCGTCGCTGGTGGCGCTGCACCAGGCCTGCGCCGCGCTGCAGCGCGACGAAGCCGGCGCGGCGCTGGTCGGCGGGGTCAACCTGCTGCTGCATCCGTACCCCTTCGTCGGTTTCACCAAGGCCTCGATGCTGTCCGCGCAGGGACGCTGCCGCCCCTTCTCCGAAGGCGCCGACGGCTACGTGCGCGCCGAAGGCGCCGCCATGCTGCTGCTCAAGCCGCTGGCCCAGGCGCTGCGCGACGGCGACCGCATCCACGCCCTGATCCGCGCCAGCGGCGTCAACACCGACGGCGCGCGCAAGAGCGGACTGACCATCCCCAGCGGCCAGGCGCAGGCCGAGCTCATGCGCAAGGTGCTGGCGCAGGCCGCGCTGCACCCCGGCGAGGTCGATTACCTGGAAGCCCACGGCACCGGCACGCGTATCGGCGACCCCATCGAGGCCTCCGCCATCTCCGCCGCCTACGCGCAGCGGCGCGAACATGCGCTGCCCATCGGATCGATCAAGAGCAACCTCGGCCACCTGGAGCCCGCCTCCGGCATGGCCGGCCTGCTCAAGGCCCTGCTGGTGCTCAAGCACGGCGTGGTGCCGCCCACGCTGCTGCCCGGCGCGCTCAACCCCGACATCGACTTCGACGCGCTGCGCCTGTCCGTGGTGCGACAACCGACCCCGCTGCCGCGCGCGGCGCGGCCGCTGCGCGCCGCCGTCAACTCCTTCGGCTTCGGCGGGGTCAACGCCCACGTGATTCTCGAACAGGCGCCGGCCGCCGCCGCGCCGCAGGCCGGCGCGGCGCCCACGCCCCCCGCGCCGCGCGAGGCCTCCTGCCCGCTGCTGCTGAGCGCGCACGACCCGGCCGCGCTGCGCGCACTGGCGCGAAGCCATGCCGAACTGCTCGACGACCCCGCCCGCCGCGCCACGGTGGCCCAGGCCGCGTGGGAACAGCGCGAGTGGCTGCCCGAGCGCCTGGCCCTGCCCGACGTGCACGACGGCGCCGCCGCGCAGGCCCTGCGCGACTTCGCCGACGGCGCGCAGGCCCCGCGACTGCTGCTCGAACGCGCGCTGTCCGGACACGCCGCGACGCCTGCCCCGCTGGCCTTCATCTACAGCGGCAACGGCGCGCAATGGGTGGGCATGGGCCGGCGCCTGCGAGCCGACAGCCCCGCCTTCGACGCGGCCTTGCGCGACACCGCCGCACGCATCGCCGGCCTCGGCGGCCCCGACCTGCTCGCCGTGCTGGACGACCAGCGCCCCGAAGCGCTGGACGACACCGCGGTGGCCCAACCCGCGCTGTTCGCGCTGCAGGTGGCCGCGACCTGCGTACTGCGCGAACTCGGCCTGCGCGCCGATGCCGCCATGGGCCACAGCGTGGGCGAGATCGCCGCCGCGTGGGCGGCCGGCGCGCTCGACCTGGACGACGCCTGCCGGGTCATCGTCGAACGCAGCGCGGCGCAAGCCGCCACGCGCGGCGGCGGGCGCATGGCCGCCGTGGGCCTGGGCGCCGAAGCGCTGCAGCAGCGCATCGACAGCCTCGGCCTGGGCGACGCACTGCAGGTCGGCGCCGACAACAGCCCTCGCAACTGCACCGTCAGCGGCCACGCGCAAGCCCTGCAGGCCCTGCAGGCGGCGCTGCGCGCAGACGGCGTGGCCTGCCGCGAGCTCGGCCTCGACTACGCCTTCCACAGCCGCGCCATGGATCCCATCCGCCACGGCCTGCTGCAAAGCCTGCAGGAACTGCGCCCGCGCGCCGCCACGCTGCGCCTGTACTCCAGCGTCAGCGGCACCGAGGTCGCCGGCAGCGAACTGCACGCCGAGTACTGGTGGCACAACGTGCGCGACTGCGTGCGCTTCGGCCCCGCGCTGCGCGCCATGGCCGCCGCCGGCTCGCGCGTGTTCCTGGAGATCGGCCCGCACGCCATCCTGCAGCGCTACATCGCCGAGAACCTCGAGACCTCGGCGCAGCCGGCGCGCGCGCTGGCCTGCGCGCCGCGCCGCGACGACAGCGCCGAGCGCCTGCGCGAGGCCGCGCTGCGCGCCGCCATGCTCGGCGCCGCCATCGAGCCGCGCGCCTGGTTCCCCGAGGCGCTGCGCCGGCGCGTGGCGCTGCCGCGCTACCCGTGGCAGCGCCAGCGCCACTGGTACGCGGCGACGCCCGAGTCCTACGCGCTGATCCAGCGCCGCGCCGTGCACCCGCTGCTCGGCTGGCGCCTGCACGAACACGCCGCGGCGTGGGAGAACCATCTCGACCCCGCGACCCAGCCCTGGCTGGCCGGGCACCGCGTGGGCGGCGCCGTGGTGCTGCCCGCCGCCGCCTACGTGGAAATGGCCCTGGCCGCGTCCAGGGAGCATTACGGTTGCGACACGCACACGCTGGAAGGCCTGGACAT
>JAJYTY010000293.1 GCA_021792835.1 Pseudomonadota bacterium | reverse complement strand
GTTGGATGGGAAGTGGTGGCTGCTACGGGGTCGCGGCGCCAAAACCAGCGGCTTCGACCAATACAACACGCTGTGCCGCGTGCTGGTGGCCAATACGCGCTACGCGGGCCCCACCTTCAGCTACGGTGACAGTCGCTATTACCATCATGCTCAAACCGGCGCGCCGACCGGCAACTTCATGACTTGGCGGCGAGACGCGGCCAGTCACCATCTGGTGCAGACGGTTCGCCAGCTGGGGACGCTGATTTGACCAGTGCGTTTGTGCGCCACTCGCCACGATGGCGCAGGGCGTGCGAGACCCAGTCGCGCACAGTCGATAGGTCGGCCAGGCCCGCCAGTTGCTCGTAAAGCATCGCGCGGGTCAACTTGGACTTCGCCTTGGTGGCGCTATGCTGATCGAGCAGTGCGACGGCTTCGTCGCGCCACAGCAGGCCGAGCAGGCTCAACGCTTCCTGCCGCGGATTGGCGGACGGGGTCCGCACGACTTCCAGGCACACGACGCCCGCACCGTCGCATACGGCCTGCAGGACACCCCACCAGAACGGTAGCAGTTGCTCGACCTGGGGAACGAACTGCGGCGTGGTCACGATCGACAGCTCATCAAACACGCGGTGGTAGGCGTGCATCTGATTGGCCAGCCGATCGAGCGAATCGAAGTCGCTCTTGATCTCGTAGCCGATTAGCGCGCCGTTGACGATGGCCAGGTCGATGCGAGCCGAGCCGCGCTCGATGCCCAACTCCTCGATGATCTGCGCGTCCTCGGTCAAGCCAGTGCGCAGGCGCTCGCGCAGGGCATTGCGTAGCTCGAGCTCGGTCAAACGGCGGAGGGCAGAGGGCATGACCGGACTGTGCCATACTAGATTCCATTATGCCAGTCGGTAAGCAGCTCATGGACCCCCAAATTGCTGAGGCCCTGCCTCGCATCAGGGCGTATATGAAGCGGAATAACCACCGGCAAAAAGACGTGGTGCTGCTCACGAAAGTGAGCCAGCCACAGGTCAGCAAAGTCCTGGCCGGCGCCCGCTACCGCGTCACGGACGATGTCCTAGCGATATTCCAATATGCCGGGATCCAGTCGGAACCGGAATCGACGGCCTTGCGCTTGCCCCTGCCCCTGTCGCAGTCCGCAAGACAGGTTTTGGAAGACAATCCGCGCGCCGCCGCGTTGGTGGCGCGCCTCGTCGAGGCGATGCTCCCGATTCTGTCGAACTTGCCAGAACCAGCATCCGCGCCTAAGGAGGATTCATGAACGTGCTTCCCTACCAAGATCTCGTTGGGCGCCTGCGCTCCGTGGGCCTGACCAAGGGTCAGGTCAGCGCGCTCATGCCCGAGTGGTGGGACAACACGTCCGCCAACAGCACGGCCGGTGCATGGGAGTTCGTGCTGATGATCAGCCGGCGCCTGGGGCTGGACGCGGTGGCGCTGGCCGGCGGCGATGTGCGGCGTCTGGGCGAGGTGTCCGAGCCACGTTTCAAGCACACCGTGCGCGTTTCGTCCAATGACCTGGGTCCGGCCTCCCTGATCGCGGGCGCGCTGGCCAAGGCTATCGTCGCTGCGACACTGCCCAGGCCAGCCGCTGGCCGACGCACGGCGGTGCAGGTGCGCGACGCCGCGCTCGCGTCTGGCGCCGCGCGGGTAGACTTTGATGCCCTGCTCGACTTCGCTTGGCAGCAAGGTATTCCGGTCATTCCCTTGCCGCACCTGCCGAACGGCGTGAAGAAGATGGACGCGGCGGCGCTCCGGGTGGGCGAGCGCCCAGCCATAGTGATCGCGCGTCGCAACGAGTCCAAGGCGTGGCTGAGCTTCATCCTCGCCCACGAACTCGGCCACATCCTGCTCGGCCACGTGCCGGAGAACGGCTCGATCGTCGAAGGCTCGATCACCGACACGGCGGCTTTCGAAGCCGAGTCGCAACTGGATGCGCAGGAGCGCGAGGCCAACAACTACGCGCACGCTGTGTTGGGCGGCGACGCGGCCGACGCAGAGGTCTCCCAATGGAACGCGCGCGCCTCTGAGATGCAGTTGGTCGACGCCGCCCTGAAGGCCGCCCCGGGCCTGCGGACCGCGCCCGGTCAGCTCATCCTGCGCTACGCCTTCCTGACGCGTCGCTGGGCGCAAGCGCAGATGGCGCTTCGGTTCATGGCCGACGACGTCGATGCGCAGGGCGCCTTGGTCAAGCGCTTGAGTCACGAGATTGATACCGCGCAGATCGGCGACGACCTGCAGGACTTCGTCGAAAAGGTCACCGGAATCGCTGCCCGCGCCGCGTGATGCCCCTGCCCCGCTTGCTGATGGACAACGATGCGCTACTCAAGGCGGCGCATTGGGGCCTGCTCGATGTCGTACCGACGCTGGTGGGCGGCACGTGGGCGGACACGGCCTGCCTGCCAACCTTTCCGCCACGAGTGCATCGCGCCGAGCCAAGGCTGTTCGCCGACGGCAGCGTGGCGAAGGTGCTCGAAGCGTGTTTGGCCCAGTGCACGGAGCTTCCGGAGCCCCATGCCGGTGTGCTGGCGGCGCTGCAGATCCAACCGGGCGTCGACGCTGGCGAACTGGTGCTGTTAGGCGCGCTTGCGACTACCGCTGACGCCCTGCTGTTGACTGGGGACAAGCGCGCCCTGCGCGCCGTAGCCCCGACCGGCACGACGCCGCTGTACCAGCATCGCGTCGTGTGCGTCGAACAACTGTTGTTGCACGCGCTCGATCACCTCGGCGCGCCAACGCTGGTGGGACGGGTGCGCCTGTGGACGCCGCGCGACAAGACGACGCTGGCCATATTCGGACGGACCGGAGACAAGACCGATGCCGACCTACGCGACGGCTTGGGCTCCTACCTGCGTTTTCTCGATGGCGAGGCTCCCGGCCTGCTCGTGCGTCGCTGGGGCTTGTGAGAGCGACACCGCACCCTCATCCAGCCGCTTCTAGAAGGCTGTTGAGAGGCGCCTTCCAGCCCCGCTTGTTGGCGCTCGCCGCGGATTGACCAGTGGACGGTAGTGTGCGCGGTATGAACTGATCAGGCGCATCGTCCTTCGGCATGAACTGTGTCGAAGGTGAAGGCCGCGTCCCCTGGTCACCGGGTCACGCGCATGCCTGATCAACTTTCGTCGGGCGCCAACACCAAGGATGCCTTGGGGGAAGTAAAGGCAAGAAAAAGCCCGCTGGAACGCGGG
>JAJYTY010000056.1 GCA_021792835.1 Pseudomonadota bacterium | reverse complement strand
CCCAGGCGCAGCAGCGTGGGCAGCGTGAGGATCGCGGTGAGGTGTTCGGGGTGTCGCATGGCGTGCAGGTGCGAAGGGGGCGCGGACGTGAGGTTCAGCGACGCAGCTGGCCGTCGCCCAGCACCACCCACTTCTGGCTGGTCAGTCCTTCCAGGCCGACCGGCCCGCGGGCGTGGAACTTGTCGGTGGAGATGCCGATCTCGGCGCCGAGGCCGAATTCGAATCCGTCGCTGAATCGTGTCGACGCGTTGATCATCACCGCTGCCGAGTCGACCTCGCGCAGGAAGCGCATCGCGTGCTGGTGGTTGGTGGTGAGGATCGTGTCGGTGTGCTGCGAGCCGTGGCGGTTGATGTGCGCGATCGCCGCGTCGACTCCGTCGACCAACTTGATCGAGATGATCGGAGCCAGGTATTCGGTGTCCCAGTCCTGCTCGGTGGCGTCGCGCAGCAGCGGCGCGGCACCGGGAACCGCCTCGAGCAGCGCGCGGCTTTGCGCGCAGCAGCGCATCTCGACCCCCTTGGCCGCGAACACCGCGCCGATGCGCGGCAGGAAGGCGGACGCGCTGGATCGTGCGACCAGCAGCGATTCGGCGGCATTGCAGGGGCTGTAGCGCTGGGTCTTCGCGTTGTCGGTGACGCTGACCGCCATGTCCAGGTCGACCTCGTCGTCCACGTACACATGGCAGTTGCCGTCGAGGTGCTTGATCACCGGAACCCGCGCCTCGGCGCTGATGCGCTCGATCAGGCCCTTGCCGCCGCGCGGGATGATGACGTCGACGAATCGCGGCATGGTGATCAGCTCGCCGACCGCCGCGCGGTCGGTCACCGGCACCAGTTGCACCGCGTCGACCGGCAGCCCGGCCTGCTCGAGGGCACGACCGACGCATTGCGCGAGCGCGCGATTGCTGTGGATGGCCTCCGAGCCGCCGCGCAGGATCACCGCGTTGCCGGATTTGATGGCCAGGCTGGCGGCCTCGATCGTGACGTTGGGGCGGCTTTCGAAGATCATGCCGAACACGCCCAGCGGAACCCGCATGCGACCCACCGTGATGCCGCTGGGACGCCGGCGCAGTTCGGTCATCTCGCCGATCGGGTCGGGCAGCGCGGCGACCTGCTCGCACGATGCCGCCATCTGCTCCAGCACCTTGTCTCCAAGTTGCAGGCGGTCGACGAAGGCCGGCTCGAGCCCGGCCTGCCGCGCCGCCTCGACGTCGACATGGTTGGCCTGCTGCAGGGTCTCGCGCTGTGCGCGCAGCACCGCGGCCAGTTCCAGCAGCGCGCGGTTCTTCTCGGCGGTGCCCGCGCGTGCCATGGCGCGCGACGCCTCGCGGGCGCGCGCGCCCAGGTCGGTCATCAGGACGTGGATGCTGGCTTCCGGGCTGCTCATGTCGGCGATTCCTGCGCGGCGCTGCTGCGTGAACCCGCATTGTCGCAAACTGGACACGCCAGCGCCTGCGGGACAGCCCGGCCCTGGGGGCCGTCCGCGAGAAAGCGCAGGGCCGCCCCAAGCTTTCTCGCCCCCCTCGGGGGGAGGGCCGGGCGCAGCCCGGCCCTGGGGGCCGTCCATCCACATTTACCAGCTGACTTCGCGTTCGGGGGTCGAGGTGATCTGGTGGATCGACAGGTCGGCGCCGTCGAACTCGGCCTCGGCGTCCAGGCGCAACCCCATCGTGAGCTTGAGCACGCCGTACACCACGAAGCCGCCGAGCAGCGCCCACACCACCGCCGCCGCGGTGCCAAACAGCTGCGCTCCCAGGCTCACGCCGCCCAGTCCGCCCAGCGCGGTCTGCCCGAAGATGCCAGCGGCGATGCCCCCCCACGTTCCGCACAGTCCGTGCAGCGGCCACACGCCGAGCACGTCGTCGATGCGCCACCGGTTCTGCGTCAGCGTGAACATGCGCACGAACAGCCAGCCGGCGACGGCGCCGGTGATCAGGGCGCCGATCGGATGCATCAGGTCGGAGCCCGCGCACACCGCCACCAGCCCGGCCAGCGGGCCGTTGTAGACGAAGCCGGGGTCGTTGCGCCCGGCGATGAGCGCAGCCAGCGTGCCGCCGACCATGGCCATCAGCGAGTTGACCGCCACCAGGCCGGAGATCTTGGTCACGCTTTGCGCGCTCATCACGTTGAAGCCGAACCAGCCGACCACCAGGATCCACGAGCCCAGCGCCAGGAAGGGGATGCTCGAAGGCGGGTGCGGGTTGACGCGTCCGTCGCGGTAGCGTCCGCGGCGCGCGCCCAGCAGCAGCACCGCCGGAAGCGCCAGCCAGCCGCCCATCGCGTGCACCACGATGGAGCCGGCGAAGTCGTGGAACGGCACACCGAACAGATGCGTGATCCAGGCCTGCACGCCGAAGCGGTCTCCCCACATCGCTCCCTCGTACAGCGGATACACCAGCCCGACGATGATCGCGGTGGCCAGCAGCTGCGGGTAGAACCTGGCGCGCTCGGCGATGCCGCCGGAGATGATCGCCGGCACGGCGGCGGCGAAGGTCAGCAGGAAGAAGAAGCGCGTCAGCGCCAGACCGTCGTCGAGGCTGAGTTGCGGCGCGGGCGACAGGAAGTCCACGCCGTAGGCGATGGCGTAACCCACGAAGTAGTAGGCCAGCGTGGCCACCGAGAAGTCGGTGAGGATCTTGACCAGCGCGTTGACCTGGTTCTTGCGCCGCACGGTGCCCAGTTCCAGGAAGGCGAAGCCGGCGTGCATGAACAACACGAGGATCGCACCGAGAAGCAGGAACAGGACGTTGGCGCTGGTTTGCAGGGAGGACATGAGCAAGGGACTCCGGGCATTCGGATCGCCCCGCCGGCGGCGGGCGCCCCGCGATGAAGCAAGAAGCGTTCCAAAAACGTGCGCGACGCGCCTCCAGGGTGCATGCCGCCGCGTCGTGGTGCCGGCAGACGAGTTCAACGCACCACGACAGGGCAATGCTTCATTTTGGTGCGTTCGATCTCCCTCGCGCGCAACATTGTGGTGCACCGCGCAGGCCTGCCGCGCCGGCGGATACGATGCCCGGATGAGCCATCCCTCCTTCGATCGCGGGCAGCGCGTCGCGCTGCTGTCGCTGCTGGTGCTGACGCTGATCTGGAGCGCCAACTGGATCGTCATGAAGCTGGCGATGCGCTATTGCGGCCCATTCGACTTCTCGGCTCTGCGCTACCTGGGTTCGACCCTCGTGCTGTTCGTGCTGCTGCTGGCGCGCGGCGAGAGCCTGGCCGCGCCGCGCCTGGGGCCGACGCTGGCGGTGGGCTTGGCGCAGACCGCGGGCTTCACCGCGCTGGCGCAATGGGCGCTGGTGCGAGGCGGCGCCGGGCAGACGGCGCTGCTGGCCTACACGATGCCCTTCTGGGGCCTGCTGCTGGCCCGCATGTTCCTGCACGAACGCCTTCGCGCCGCGCAATGGACCAGTGTCGCGCTGGGCGCGCTGGGCATGGTGCTGATCCTGCGTCCGTGGGGTCTGCATGCGGACTGGGGCAGCGGCTGGCTGGCTGTCGGGTCGGGGCTGAGCTGGGCCGTCGGCACGGTGCTGAGCAAGCAGCTGTTCCTGCGCCAGGGGCGCGCCCTGTCGGCGCTGCGCATGACGGCATGGCAGATGCTGCTGGGCGGCATCGCCCTGGGTGTGCTGGCGCTGCTGGTGCCGCAGCGTCCGATCGACTGGAGCCCCGCACTGCTGGCGGCGCTGGCCTTCAACGTGCTGCTGGCAGGCGGGCTCGGCTGGACCCTGTGGGCGCTGGTCGTGCAGCGCCTGTCGGCCGGAATCGCCGGGCTGTCGACCCTGGCCATCCCGACCACCGGGGTGCTCATGGCCTGGGCCTGGCTGGGCGAGCGCCCGGGGGGCTTCGAGCTCGTCGGCGTGGTCGTGATCGCCGCTGCGCTGCTGCTGCTGTTGCGCCGTCCCGCCGCGTGAGCCTCAGCCGGGCTCGCGCAGCAGCGTGGAGCGGCCGAACAGGCTCTGCAGCAGTTCCACCAGGGCCTCGGCGCTGCGATTGCGCACGTCCAGCGCCGGGTTCAGCTCGACCACGTCGATCGACCCTACGCAGCCCAGGTCGGCCAGCATTTCCATGCACAGCTGGGCCTCGCGCCAGGTCGGGCCGCCGCGCACCGTGGTGGCCACGCCGGGGGCCGTGTCGGGGTCGAGGAAGTCCACGTCGAGGCTGAGGTGCACGTGGGTCGAGGGGTCGACTCCATCGAGCGCCTGGCGCATCACCTCGCGCATTCCCCGCTCGTCGATGCAGCGCATGTCGAACACCGGCAGCGCATGCTTGCGCAGCATCGCGCGCTCGAGCGCGTCGACGCTGCGCACGCCCAGCAGGCGCAGTTGCTCCGGCCGCAGCACCGGCTCGGTGCCCCCCAGATGCAGCAGTTCGGGCGGGCCCATGCCGCACAGGCAGGCCAGCGGCATGCCGTGCAGGTTGCCGGTGGGGGTCGTCTCGGCGGTGTTGAAGTCGGCGTGGGCGTCGAGCCACAGCACGCGCAGCGGCTTCGCGGCGGCCCGGCAGTGGGTCGCGACCGCCGTGATCGATCCGAAGGCCAGGCTGTGGTCGCCGCCGAGCAGCATCGGCAGCTCGCCGGCGCGCAGCGCGTCGGCGACGGCGTCGCGCACCGCCTCGTTCCACGCCACGACCTGCGGCAGGTGCCTCCAGCCGCCATGCGGCGCCTGCCAGGGGTTGCCGGGCCCGTGCAGGTTGCCGCTGTCGTGCACCTGCAGGCCCAGCGACTGCAGCGCCGGCAGCAGTCCGGCCACGCGCAGCGCCTCCGGGCCCATCGACGCGCCGCGGGTTCCGGCGCCGACATCGGTGGGGGCGCCGATCAGGCGAAGGCGGCGCGGCTGCATCATGAGGAGTCGGCCAGCAGGTGCTGCAGGTCCAGCGCGTAGCCTTCTAGCAGTGCGTCGAGGGCGCGGGCGCGCTTGCCCAGCGCGTTGTATCCCAGCACGGCGGGAATCGCCACCGCCAGCCCGGCCGCGGTCATGACCAGGGTCTGCCCGACCGGGCCGGCGACCTGCTCGATCCCCATCTGACGCGCCCCCGCGATGCTGGCGAGGGCGTGGTAGATGCCCCATACCGTGCCGAACAGGCCGACGAAGGGCGCGGTGCTGCCGATGCTGGCCAGCAGCACGTGCCCTGCATGCAGGCGCCGGCTCGCCGCGTCCAACGTGTCGCGCAGTTGGCGCCGCACGAGGTCGCCATGGGCCTGCCAGGCGTGCGCGCCGGGGCGTCCGAGCTGCTCGCAGCGCAGCGCCAGTGCCGCGGCCAGGCCGTCGGGGTCGGCCGCCTGCGCCGCGGCCGCCGCGTGCTCGCGCGACGGCGCCGACCAGAACGCGGCGATGGCGCGTGGAATGCGCCGGGCGGCCGTCCACAGCAGCGCGCTCTTCCACAGGATGACGAACCAGCTGGCCACCGACATCGCCAGCAGCACGATGCCGACCGCCTGCATCAGCGTGTCGCCCTCCCATCCCACGGTGATGCCGGGCTGCATGGCGCGAGGCTGCCCGCGACGCGCGTGCTCAGGCCTTCAGGCCCAGCACGTCGTGCATGTCGTACAGGCCGGGCGGGCGAGCGGCCAGGAAACGCACCGCGCGCAGGCTGCCCTCGGCGTAGGTGGCGCGGCTGCTGGACTTGTGGGTGATCTCGATGCGCTCGCCGGTGCCGGCGAACAGCACCGTGTGGTCGCCGACGATGTCCCCGCCGCGCACCACGGAAAAGCCGATCGAACCCTCGGCGCGCGCTCCGGTATGGCCGTGGCGCGACCACACGGCATCGCGCTGCAGGTTGCGGCCGGCGGCGCGGGCCACCACCTCGCCCATCTTCAGCGCGGTTCCCGACGGAGCGTCGACCTTGTGGCGATGGTGGGCCTCGATGATCTCGATGTCGTAGCCATCGCGCAGCGCGCGAGCCGCGTGTTCGAGCAGCTTGAGCACGACATTGACCCCCACGCTCATGTTCGGCGCCAGCATGATCGGGATGCGCTGGGCCGCGGCCTCGATGCGCCGCATGCCGTCCGCGTCGAAGCCGGTGGTGCCGATCACCATCGCGATGCCCGATTGCTCGCAGGCCTCGACATGCTGCAGCGTGGCCTGCGGGCGCGTGAAGTCGATCAGGAACTGAGCGTCGCGCAGACCCTGCCGCAGGGCCGACACGACTTCCACCCCGGTGTGCAGTCCCAGCGGCGCTCCGGCGTCGTGGCCGATGCCCGGGGCTTCGGCGCGGTCGAGGGCCCCGCTGAGCCGGCAATCGGAGGACTCGGAGATCGCCTCGATCAGCATGCGGCCCATGCGTCCGCTGCTGCCGGCGACCGCGACGCGGTGGGGGGGCGCGGAGCTGCTCATGGCGCGGGCGCGGCCGAGGGGCCGGGAATCAGCGGAATCGACATCGAGTCCGCCGGGGCGGAGGCGGCGCCCGGCGCCAGCACCGAGGCATCCGCCTGATGCGCCAGCGCCTGCATGCGCTCGATCTCGGCCGGCGGCGCCACCACCGTCAGCGGACCCGACGCGGCAGCCGCATGCTCGGGCTTGCGCGCTGCGAGCTTCTTCTGTGCCGCCTGGATCTCGGCGCGCAGTTGCGCGCTGGTCAGCACGCGCTCCTTGCCGCCGTTGTGCAGGGAATTGATCTGCGCCACGAACTGGTCCTCCGACGGCAGCGGATCACCGTAGGTGCGCACCAGCCGTCCCTGCTTGTCGAACTGCACGGTGAAGCGGCGCACGATCGGCGCGTGGTAGCCCTGGCGCAGGCTGAACACGTATTCCCAGCGGTCGGCGTGGAACACGTCCTGAAGCAGCGGCGTGCCGAGGATGTTGCGCACCTGCAGCTTGGTCATGCCGGGCTTGAGCTCGGCGGCCATCTCACGCGATATGAAGTTGCCCTGCACGACGTCGATGCGGTAGGGCTTGAACATGCTGGTCAGGTCGCGCTGCTGCGTCTGCGTGCTGCACGCACCCAGGCCCAGGGTTGCGAGCAGGCCCAGCACGCTGCCCAGCGCGCGACGCGCTGAGCGGTTATCCAACAGGGACGACAAGGGCATCGGGAATCGGTGCGTTGGAGCACGCATGGCGCATGCGGGGGACGCGACGCGCCGGCAGGAGCTTGCCTTGGGCGCCGCGACGGGCTGAACTATCATTCGGATTCTAAACACCGCCCACTCCCATGACGCCGTCGAACGCGCAAGGCCTGCGAAGCACGGGTCTGAAGGTCACGCAGCCGCGCCTGAGGATCCTGGAGATCTTCCAGAAGGGGGCGATGCGTCACATGACCGCCGAGGATGTGTACCGCGAACTGCTGAACGACCACTCGCGCGACATCGGGCGCGACATCGGCCTGGCCACCGTGTACCGCGTGCTCACCCAGTTCGAGCAGGCGGGCATCCTGTCGCGCACGCACTTCGAGTCCGGCAAGGCGATCTTCGAGATCAACGAGGGCAAGCACCACGACCACCTGCTGTGCCTGGACTGCGGGCGCGTGGAGGAGTTCGTCGACACCGAGATCGAACGCCGGCAGCGCAACATCGCCGTGGAGCGCGGCTTCGAGCTGCAGGACCACTCGCTGGCCTTGTACGCAAGTTGCAGGCGCGATCCCTGTCCCCATCGCCCGGCGCCCGGCAGTCGCTTCGATGCGGCGGCGGAACCGGCCGACGACGCGTCGCCCTGAGCGGGTCTCGCGGGTCGGGGTGGGCGCGCTGCGGCCCATGCTGCCGATCAGTCGTCCCCGCCCTCGAGCATGGCCTGGCGCTGCCGGTCCTGGAAGTCCTTGAAGGTGTCGATGCCCCGCAGCTGCAGGATGGTGTTGCGCACGGCGGCCTCGACCAGCACCGCCAGGTTGCGTCCCGCCTCCACCGGAATCAGCACCTTGCGGATCTCCACGCCGAGCACGTCCTGGCGCACGTTGCCGGTGGGCAGGCGCTCGAAGTCCTGATCCTGGGTGTCGCGGCGCACCAGGTGCACGATCAGGCGCAGGCGCATCTTGCGGCGCACCGCGGTCTCGCCGAAGATGGTGCGGATGTCGAGGATCCCGATTCCCCGCACCTCCAGCAGGTTCTGCAGCAGCGGCGGGCAGTGGCCCTCGATGGTGCTCTGGGTCACGCGGGAGAGCTCGACGCAGTCGTCGGCGACCAGTCCGTGTCCGCGCGAGATCAGCTCCAGCCCGAGTTCGCTCTTGCCCAGGCCCGATTCGCCGGTGATCAGCACGCCGACCCCGAGGATGTCCATGAACACGCCGTGCAGCGTGGTGCGGTTGGCGAACAGCTTGGAAAGATAGGCGCGCAGCACGTCGATGACGAAGGCCGCGGGTTCGTCGGTGACGAACAGGGGGATCCCGGCCTCATCGCTGGCCTTGAGCAGGGCAGGAGGGGGGTCCTGGCCGTCCGCGATGACCAGCGCCGGCGGGCCCAGTCCGACGACGCGACGCACCCGGCGTCCGCTGTCGGCCTCGTCGGCGTGCAGCAGGTAGTGCACCTCGCGCCAGCCGAGGATCTGCACCCGGTAGGGGTGGATGTAGTTCAGGTAGCCGACCAGGTCGGCGCCCGAGGTCGCGCCCTGCACCGCGGCGTCGTCGAAACGCCGCTCGGGGTTGCGCTGCCCGGCCATCCAGCGCCACTTCAGCAGCGGGGCGTTGGCCTCGAACAGCCGGTCGGCCGACAGCGTGGCGGTTTTCAACGCGGGGCGCGTCGCGGCGCGAGGCCGCGCAAGCGGTGGGTTGCGTGACGATGCTTCACGGTCACGCGGCGTGCTGCAGTGTCGCCCATTCGTGCACCAGGCGGTGCACGGCCGCGGCGTCCGGCGCATCGAGCATGCGCTGGCGGAAGGCGTCGTCGGAGAGCATCTCGGCGATCACCGACAGCAATTCCAGGTGCTTGCCCGAAGCGGCCTCGGGAACCAGCAGGAACACGAGCAGCTGCACCGGCTGGTTGTCGGGGGCCTCGAAGGGCACGGGGCTGGCCAGGCGCACCAGTGCCGCACTGGGCTGTCGCAGTCCCTTGATGCGTCCGTGCGGGATGGCGACGCCCTGCCCGAGCCCGGTGGAGCCCAGGCGTTCGCGGGCGAACAGGTTGTCGGTGACCACCGAGCGGGCCAGGCCGAGGTGATTCTCGAACAGCAGGCCCGCGAACTCGAAGGCGCGTTTCTTGCTGCTGGCCTCGACGTTCACCTGAACATGGGCCAGCGGCAGGATCTGGGCCAGGGGGTTCATGGCATGGAAACGGATGCGGACATGGATGCGGGCGCGCGGCCCCGGGGGCGCGGCTCCGGAGCGACCGTCGCCGCCGGGAAGCCCCCGGCGGCGCGGGCACGCGAAATTGAAGCAGTGTATCGACTGTGGGTGCTGCGTGGAAAACCCTATGAAAGTGCGGCCGTCGGGTCAGGTCGCGGCCAGATGCTTGCCCGGCACGGCCTGATGCGCGCGGGTGCGGTTCTTGTGCTCGACCACCTGGCGGTCGATCTTGTCGACGAGTTCGTCGATGGCTGCGTACAGATCCTGATCCTGGCTCTCGGCGAAGATGTTGCGTCCCTTCAGTTGCAAGGTGCATTCCGCTCGCTGGCGGCGTTCCTTCTCCTTCTGCTTTTCCACCGACAGGAGCACGTTCACGCTGATCAGTTGATCGGAATGCCGGGTTACCCGGTGCAGCTTCGACTCGACATAGCTGCGCAGCGCCGGGGTCACGTCCATGTGGTGGCCGCTGATGGTCAGGTTCATGAATCCCTCCTGATTCGGACAAGGCAATGGTTGCAGGATGTTGCACGGGATCCGCCGGTGCCGGTGTGCGATCGGTCAAATTCCCCTCGCACACCCCCTTCGCGGACCCGGCGATGCCAGTGTGCGCCCGCCGCCAGCCAAAATCAAGCCGGCGCTCCGAAGGCCTGAAAGAGCCCCCGGTGCAGGCCGCGCATCCGATTTGTTTCTCTCTCTTCTTCCTTTAAATTTCGACAAAAGTTCCGAAAGTCGGCAAAACAGGGCCTTGGAGCCTAACGGGTGCGTTGGACTTCGCGCTATCGGCGCAGCGCTTCGGGCACCGCCACCGCCTCGCCTTCCAGCCGGGCCTGCGCCTCCTCCTCGGCCGCTTCGGAATCCTCGCGCAGGCCCAGGGCTTCCGCGTACACCGAACGGTGACGCAGCAGGCTGCCGACCACCGAGGCGATCACGCAGGCCGGCATCGAGGCCATGACGACGTTGTAGTTGCGGGTGACCTCGAACACCATGATGGCCGACATGGCCGGCGCATGCGTGGTCGCCGCCAGCAGGCTGCCCATGCCGACCAGGGTCCACAGCGCCTGCGAGTGACTCGCCTCGGGAACCAGGAACAGGTGCGAGACCATCAGTCCCAGCGCGCCGCCCAGTGCCAGCGTCGGCGTCAGCACGCCGCCCGGGATGCCTGCGGCGCTTGCCGCGGTGACGGCCACCAGGCGCAGCACGAACACCAGCGCCAGCGTGCTCAGCGCCCAGTGGTGCACCAGCATCGATTGCACCATGCTGTAGCCGTTGCCCCAGACCTCCGGGCGGATCAGCGACAGCAGTCCGATCAGCAATCCGGCCAGCCCCATGCGCAGCGGCAGCAGGCTGACACGGGCCTGCCAGGCGCGGCGCGAGCTGTCGAGCAACCACAGGAACAGCGGCCCCAGCAGCCCGGCCAGCACGCCCAGCAGCGAAGCGTCGAGCAGGTCGATGAAATTCACCGGGGGCACCATGTGCGCCAGGTACAGCGGCCCGGTGGCGAACAGGCTCTGCGTGGTGAGCTCGCCGATCACGGCGGCCACCAGCACCGCGGCGATCTCGCGCAACTGCAGCCCGCCGAGGATGATCTCGGCGACGAACAGCGTGCCGGCGATCGGCGCGTGGTAGGCGGCGGCGAAGCCGGCGGCCGCGCCGCATGCGACGATCAGGCGCTGGTGCGCGGTGTCGGCGCGCCCGATGCGGCCGACGATCGACGAGATCAGCGCCGCGAACTGGATCATCGTGCCTTCGCGCCCGATGGTGATGCCCCCGCTTACCGCCACCAGCGATGAACCGGTACGCACCAGGTTCGGCGCCAACGGCAGCTGACCGTTGCCCACGCGAACCGCCTCCATGTATTCGGGGCCACGCGGACGCTTGATCCAGCGGTGCCCCGCCCACATGATCAGCCCGCCGAGCACCGCGGCCACCGGCGGCACCACCGCGCGCGCCCAGCGCGGCAGCGACTCGGCGGCCGACACCAGGTGGATCTGGTGGTCGCTGTACAGGTTCATGATCAGGTACATGCCCTGGCGGAAACCCTCGACCGCCAGGGAGCTGATGAGGCCGACCAGCGCGCCGACCAGCAGCATGGGGACCATCGGGTCGAGGCCGTTGCGCAGGCGCGCGATCAGGCCTGCGCGTTGCGCCGGCGGGCGGGAGCGAACTTCGGAATCGGGCATGGGAATGAGCAGGACGAGCGGGCGCGCTGCGGGCGCCATGGGCGAACGGGCGAAAAGGTTGTTATATGGTACTGTTTGTTCCATTCGTGCCCGTTCGAGGCTCCGTGTGGAATCCGTGGACTCCCATGGGAGTGTACGGGTCTGCGACAATCCGGCGCATGCCTGAGCCTTTCCCGACGACCCGCGACGACGTTCCCCCCGTGTTGCTGGAGAAGATCCGTGCGCGCGCGCAGCTGGCAGCGGTCGTGCCGCGCCTGCCGCGCCCGCTCGTGTTCACCAACGGCGTGTTCGACATCCTGCACCGAGGCCACGTCAGCTACCTGACGCAAGCGCGTGCACTGGGTGCCAGCCTGGTCGTCGGACTGAACTCGGATGCCTCGGCACGCAGCCTCGGCAAGGGCCCCGGGCGCCCGCTGAACTCCGAGCTGGACCGAGCCGTGGTGCTGGCGGCGCTGCAAAGCGTCGACCTGGTGGTGCCTTTCGACGAGAGCACGCCGCTGGACTTGCTGGAGCAGCTGCGCCCCGACGTCTACGTCAAGGGTGGCGACTACGACATCGAGGCCCTCGCCGAGACCGCGCTGGTGCGCTCGTGGGGCGGGCGGGCGCAGGTCATCGCGTTCGTCGAGGGGCGCTCGACCACCTCGCTGGTGCAGCGCATCCGCGCGGGTTCCGGCCACGCCGCCTAGACGGCCTTGCGCTGCGCGGTCGGCGGGATGCGCAGTGCCTCGCGGTACTTGGCGACGGTGCGTCGCGCCACGCTGATTCCCTGCGCCGCCAGGCGCTCGGCGATTTCCCCATCGGACAGCGGCGCAGCCGGGTTCTCCTGCTGCACCATGCCGCGGATCAGCGCGCGCACCGCGGTGCTGGAGGCGCTGGCCCCGCTGTCGGTGGCCAGCCCCGAGCCAAAGAAGTACTTGAGCTCGAAGGTGCCGTGCGGAGTGAGCAGGTACTTCTGCGTGGTCACGCGGGAAATCGTCGATTCGTGCAGGCCGAGTTCATCGGCGATCTCGCGCAGCACCAGCGGGCGCATGCCGAGCTCGCCGTCGGTGAAGAAGGCCTGCTGACGCTCCACCACGGCCTGCGCCACGCGTTCGATGGTCTCGAAGCGCTGCTGCACGTTGCGCACGAACCAGCGTGCCTCCTGCAACTGGCCCGACAGCCCGTTGCCGTCCCGGCTGCGGCGCAGCAGTTCGGCGTACAGCGAATGGATGCGCAGCCGCGGCATCACCTCCGGATTCAGCACGGCGCGCCAGCGCGCTCCCGCGCGTTGCGCGATGACGTCGGGCACCACGCTTTGCGCCGCCTGCTGCCCGAAGCGTGCGCCGGGCCGCGGGTCGAGCCGGGCGATCAGCTGCTGCGCGGCGCGCACTGCCGCCTCGTCGACCTGCAGCGCGCGCGACAGACGTTTCCAGTCGCGCCTGGACAGCAGCGCCAGGGACTCCTGCGTGCACAGCGCCAGCGCCAGCTCGCGGTTCTCGGTGTGCGGCAGGCGCAGCAGTTGCAGACGCATGCATTCGGCCAGGCAGCTGGCGCCCACGCCCGCCGGGTCGAAGCTTTGCACCAGGCGCAGGCCGAAGCGCAGGGCCTCGCCCAGCGCCTCGACGTCCTCCGCGGGACTGTCCGGGGCCAGCGCGGCGGCCAGCTCCTCGGCAGTCTCGGGCAGGTAGCCGTCGTCATCCAGGGAATCGATGATCGCCTCGGCGGCGGCGCGGTCGTGCGGCGACAGACTGCGCCCCGCCAGCTGCGCGCGCAGGTGCGCGCGCAGGTCCTGCGCGGCGTGGGCCAGCCCGAGCGGATCGAACTCGTCGTCGCCGTCGCCGCCGGACTGCCAGTTGCCGCTTCCCGCCAGATCCCATTCGATGCCTTCGCCGGGCTCCGCGGCCTCGGGCGATTCGGCGGGGTCGGCGCTTCGCGCGCCGTCGCGCCAGTCCTCGGCATCCAGCCTCAGTTCGCCCGCCTCTGCCTCGCCCGAACCCGCGGTGGACTCGGTGGCGGAGGCCGTGCCGGACTCGCGAGCCGAGTCGTCGGCGGACCCCGTCGCAGCCCTGGCCTCGTCGTCGGGCAGCCCCGACCCGGGGGTGAATTCGGCCGCCGCATCGCCCGCGGAATCGCCGCTCGCATCGGACCTGGAGTCGGGGCCCGCGTCGGCGGTGGGATCGGCCGTGGGCTCGCCGGCCGAATCACCGGGGCCGGCCGGCTCCTCGTCGGGCTCCAGGAACGGGTTGAGTTCGAGCATCTGCTCGACCTCTTGCTGCAGCTCCAGCGTGGACAGCTGCAGCAGGCGGATGGATTGCTGCAGTTGCGGCGTCAGCGCCAGGTGCTGCGACAACCTCAGGTTCAACGACTGCTTCATCGTCCGCGTCTCATGCCTGCTCAGAGCCGGAAGCTCTCGCCCAGGTACACCTTGCGTACCGCGGGGTTCTCGACGATTTCCTGCGGGCGACCGACGGCAAGCACGCTGCCTTCGCTGATGATGCAGGCGTGGTCGCAGATGCCCAGGGTCTCTCGCACATTGTGGTCGGTGATCAGCACGCCGATCCCGCGCGACTTGAGGAACTGCACGATACGCTGGATTTCGATCACGGCTATTGGATCGACGCCGGCGAAGGGTTCGTCGAGCAGGATGAACTGCGGATCGGTGGCCAGCGCGCGCGCGATCTCGACGCGCCGGCGTTCGCCGCCCGACAGCGCCGGCGCGGGCGTGTCGGCCAGGTGCTCGACGTGCAGTTCGCGCAGCAGTTGCACGAGTCGCTGCTCGAGTTGCTCGCGCGGCAGCGCGCGCCCGCCGGGGCTGCGTTGCAGCTCGAGTACCGCGCGCACGTTCTCGGCCACCGTGAGGCCGCGGAAGATCGACGCCTCCTGCGGCAGGTAGGACAGGCCCAGGCGCGCGCGGCGGTACATCGGCAGCTGCGTGATGTCGCGGCCGTCCAGGTGGATCTCGCCGGCGTCGGCGCGCACCAGGCCGACGATCATGTAGAAGGACGTGGTCTTGCCGGCGCCGTTGGGTCCGAGCAGCCCGACCACCTCGCCGCTGCGCACCTCGAAGCTGACGTCGCGTACCACGGTGCGTCCGCCATAGCGCTTTTGCAGCCGGCGCACGCTCAGCACTCCGGCATGCGCGGCGTGCCCCGGCGCGGGCGCCGGCTCGTGCTGACTCAGGTCCATCAGCGCGACTCCGTTCCCGTCGAGTTGCGCAGCGCCGGCTCGCGCGCCGTGCTGCCCGGCGCCGAGGCGGGCGCGGCCGCCGGGCGCGGTGCCAGCATCACGCGCACCCGTCCGTGCGGGTTGGAGGCGCTGACCCCGCCCTTTCCCGCCTTCACGTCGAACACGTCGGTGAGGTCGTTGTAGGTGATCACGGCGCCCTGTGCGCGGTCCGTCAGGTGTCCGTCCAGGGAGCGCTCGAACAGCGCCTGGCCGGTCAGCGTGATCACGTCGCTGCGTCCGTCGTAGTGCAGTTGCAGCGCGCTGCCGTGCACGGTGGGCCGCGGCTGCCCCGGTTGGGCGTCCAGCGTCTGGTCGAAGGTGGCAGGGTGCGCGGCGCTGCCGTAGGCGGTCGCCACGTCGTAGCCGTCGGCGCGCTGGCGCACGCGCACCTTGTCGGCGTGCAGCACCAGCGAGCCCTTGGTCATCACGACATGGCCGGTGAAAACCGTCGCCTGCGCGATGTCGTCATAGTGCATCGCGCCGGCGTCGATCATCAGCGGCTGGCTGCGGTCGGACTGCAGCGCCTGTGCGCACGGCAGCCCCAACGCCAACACACCCGCGAGGGTCACCGCGATCCCCCGCAGCACGGCGCGGGCATCAGGCATCGGCACGAACTTTGCTTTCATGCTTCGCATTGTAGGCACGCCGCGCCATGCTCCGACGACAAGGCCCGCCGGAGGCGGGCCTTGTCGTCGCGCGGCAGGCATCGCGCGAAGCGCGATCCGGTCCCGTGGGCGCTCAATGCTTCATTTCATGCTTGCGCGCACCTTGGCGATCATGAAATCCACCCCCGCGAGCACCTGGGGGTTGTCGGGAGTCTGCGGCATCGATGCCGACAGCGTGTAGGTGCCCTGCACGGCCAGCGTGGGCACGCCGGTGATCTGGTAGTCGCTGACCATCTGGGTCGCGCGCTTGGCGTCCATCTGCACGCCGAAGGAGTTGAAGGCGTTCAGGAAGGCCTGCTTCGACACGCCCTGCGTCTGCACCCAGGCGGCCATCTGCTGCGGTGTCATCAGCGTGATGTGCTGCTGATGGATGGCGCGGAACACCGCGCCTTGCATCTGCGGGATCTTGCCCAGCGCCTTCAGCGCGTAATAGAGCTTTTGCTGGTCGACGAACTGCGGTCCGAAGGCCACCGGCACGCGCTCGAGCACGACGTCGGAGGGCAGCTTCTTCGCCCACGCCTCGAGCAGTGGCTCCATCGCCGCGCAATGCGGGCAGTTGTACCAGAAGAATTCGGTGACCACGACCTTGCCCTGCGGGCTCACCGGCTGCGGCACCGCCAGGCGCTCGTAGCCCCGGCCCTCGGTCAGTGTCGGGGGCGCGGCGTGCGCGGCGGCGAACTGAAATCCCAGCAGCGCGACGGCCGCGAGACGGATCAACCAAGCTCTCATCGTGCTTCCTTTCGGTCCTTGCGAAACTTGAACGCGGGCATGCGCGATGCGGCTGACGCGTGTTACAGCCGCATGCACACGAAACAACTCGCCGGTCGCCTCGCCGTCACGGCGCGATGCGCACGATGACCGAGCCGATTCCGTTGCTGCTCAGAGTCTTCTGCGCCTGGTCGGCCTGCTGCGCGGTCGCGTAGGGCCCGACGCGCACACGCCACAGCGTGCGCCCACCCACCGAGCGCTCGTCGAGATGCGCCTCCAGCCCGCTGAGCGCAACCTTGGCGCGCTGCGCCTCGGCATCGCCGCGCCGGCTGTACGCGCCGATCTGCACAAGGTATTGGATTCCGGGCGTCGTGGCAGGAGCCGCCTGACTGCTTCCCGGCAGCACGGCCTGGGCTGGCGTGGTCGCACCGCCGACGGCGCCCTGCGCGCCCAGTACACCGCTGGCGGGGACGCCCAGGGACTCGATGGCGTGCGGCGTCAGCGGCGCGCTGGCCACCTTGCCGGGGGCGCTGCCTCCGGCCACCGCCGCGGGCGGCACGGCGCCGCCGCTCAGGCCCGCATTGGGCTTCCAGTTCGCGGCCTGCGACGCCGCGCTGGCCGGGCGCTGCTGGTAGCGGTTCATGAACGGCAGATGCGCCCGATTCATGTAGGTCGCCGCGGCCAGCGCGATCGCCAGGCCCAGCACCAGGCCGATGATGATGCCCAGCAGGGTGCCTCCGCGCTGCGCGGCGGACGGGGTACGGGGAGTGCGGGAGGGACGTGGCATGGTGTGTCGGAAGGAGTCTCTCGGATGCGCGCACGCCAGGACCGGCGCGGCCGGCGCCGCGGGCGGGCTCACATGCGCTGCGGGCTGCTGACCCCCAGCACGCCCAGGGCATTGTGCAACACCTGGCGCACCGCCAGCAGGAGTGCGAGGCGCGCGCGCTTGAGCGCTTCGTCGTCGACCAGTACGCGCTCGGCGTTGTAATAGCTGTGCACGCTGCCGGCGAGCTGGCGCAGGTAGAACGCGACATCGTGCGGGCTGAGGTCGGTGGCCGCCTGACGCAGCATATCCGGGTATTGCGCGAGCAGCATGAGCAGTTCCATCTCGCGCGGGGCACCGAGCGGCGACAGGTCGCAGCCGGCGAGATCCTGCTCCTGCCCGGCGTCGCGTTCGGCCCATTGCGCCAGCACCGAGCAGATGCGTGCATGCGCGTATTGCACGTAGTACACCGGGTTGTCGTCGCTTTGCGCCAGCGCGAGGTCGACGTCGAACACGAATTCGGTGTCGGCCTTGCGCGAGACCAGGAAGAAGCGCACCGCATCGCGCCCGCGCCGCAACGCGGCCTCGCGCTCGGCCGGGCCCTGCTCGTCGCGCACGCCGCCGGACCACTCGATCAGGTCGCGCAGGGTGACGTAGCTGCCGGCGCGCTTGGAGATCTTCACCTCCTGGCCGCCGCGCATCACCGTGACCATCTTGTGCAGCACGTACTGCGGGTAGTCCGCGGGGATCCCCGCCTCGGCGCCGCGCAGCCCGGCGCGCACCCGCGCGATGGTGCCGTGGTGGTCCGAGCCCTGCACGTTGATGGCGTGGTGGAAGCCGCGCTCCCACTTGGCCAGGTGGTAGGCGACGTCGGGCACGAAATAGGTGTAGCTGCCGTCGGACTTGCGCATCACGCGGTCCTTGTCGTCACCGAACGCGGTGCTGCGCAGCCACAGCGCGCCGTCGGCCTCGTACGTATGCCCCGCGGTCACCAGCGCGTGCACCGCCTCCTGCACGCGGCCGTCGCTGTACAGGCTGGACTCGAGGTAGTAGTTGTCGAAGCGGATTCCGAAGGACTTCAGGTCGATGTCCTGCTCGCGGCGCAGGTAGGCGACGGCGAAACGGCGGATGGATTCCAGGTCGTCGGGGTCCGCGGCGCCCCGCACGGCCTGTCCGTCGGCGGCGTGCACGCTGGCGCCGGCCAGGTAATCGCGGGCGATGTCGGCGATGTACTCGCCGTTGTAGGCATTTTCCGGCCAGCCGGGCTGTCCGGGTGCCAGCCCGCGCGCGCGCGCCTGCACCGACAGCGCCAGGTTGGCGATCTGCACCCCGGCGTCGTTGTAGTAGAACTCGCGCGTCACCACCCAGCCCTGCGCCGCCATCAGCTCGGCCAGCGTATCGCCGAGCGCGCCCTGGCGGCCGTGCCCGACGTGCAGAGGCCCGGTCGGATTGGCGGAGACGAACTCGACCAGCACGCGCCGCGCCGGGTCGGTGGCGACGCGCCCGAAGGCCTCGCCCTCGAGCAGCACCTGGCGCAGCACCTGATGCTTGAGCTGCGGCGCCAGCGTGAAATTGATGAAGCCGGGGCCGGCGATCTCGGCCGCCTGCAGTCCCGCGGCGAGTTGCGGGTCGGCCTGCACGGCCGCGAGCAGCGCCTGGCCGATCTCGCGTGGGTTGCGTCCCGCGCGTCGCGCCAGTTGCATCGCCAGCGTGCAGGAGAAGTCGCCATGCCCGGCAGCCTTCGGGCGCTCCAGCGGGTGGACCTCGCCGAGACTTTGCTGCGGCGGCAGCAAACGCGCGGCGGTCGTGGCCAGGGTGTCGTTCAGCCGGAGGAGGAATTCGCGCATGGTGGCGTGGGCGGTCGAGAAAGCAGCCCGCGGGCCGTCGGGGCGCGCCGGTGCCGGGATGTCCTGGGCGGGCTGGGGCAAAACGCGACATTCTAAGATGCCCACGCGGCGGCGGCGCGGCGTGCGCCAGCCGCCTGGGGGTGGCGCGATGCGGAGCATGGTCATGGATTGCAGGGGATCGGCGCACGTAGCTCGTCTGGCGGCGCTGCTGGTGGCCTGCCTGGGAGCGGGACTGCCCGCCTGGTCCGTGGAACTTGCGCCGGAGCCTGCGCGGGGGGCGCGGCATGGGATCGTGCCGCGGCCGGATTGCGAATATCTCCCGCAGGCCGACCCTGCCAGGCTGCGCAGGCTGCCGCCGCGCTGCCTGGGGCCGCTGCATGGCGCGCGCGCCGCGCCGCGGCGTCGCCTCGGGCGTCAGCAGTGGCGCATGCGCCGCTGCAACGCCCAGGCGCGCTGGCGGGACTTGCGTGGCGAGCAGCGCGAGAGTTTCCTGCGAGACTGCCTGCACCGAGGCCGCTGAGCCGCCGGCGGATCCGGGCGCCATGCGCGTCGCAGCAGTCCTTCCCTATTGCTGCACGAAGGTGTAGTCGCGCAGGCCGAGGCTGGCCAGGCGGTCGCGCAGCCGGGTGCCGCCGGTGGCGGGCAGCGGACCCACCTGCACCTTGTACCAGGTACGTCCGCGCACGTAGCCGGGAACGACTTCCACCGGCCCGACGCCGGCGTTGCGCAGGCGCCGGGCCTCGTGGCGTGCGTTGGCCTCGATCGTGAAGGCGCCTGTTTGCAGATAGGTCTGCGGTGCTCCGGGCGGCATCGGCGCCTGCGCGGGCTGCGGCGCAGCCGTGTAGACCGCCGCGGCAGCCGCGCTCGAGGAGATC
>JAJYTY010000055.1 GCA_021792835.1 Pseudomonadota bacterium | reverse complement strand
TTCCGATCTGAGCAGTTTCGCGTCGAGTCGCTGGCGCCGGCGGTGCAGCGTGGACTCCGGCACAACCTGGAACACCGCTTCCGTGCCTGGTCCGACGAGTTCATCGCCTCCGGGCTGACCGAGGGCGCGCTGGGAATCCTGCTGTTCACGCTGGCCCAGGCCGCGCGCACCCGCATCACCGGCGAGGAGATGCCTGAAGTGGTCGCCGACCTCATCGAGGCCACGCGCGCCGGACTGAGCAGCGTGCTCGGCCCGCCGCTGCGCGCCATGCGCCTGCATCGCGACGACCAGGCCGCCTACGCCCGCGCCGCGCTGGAGCTGGCCGCCGCCGTCGGCGAGCGCGCGCGCCAGGTGCAGCAGCAGGCCGACGACGCGGCCGCCGTCGACGGCGACGAGGCCGCGGACACGCGCAACGGATTCGAACTGCTGCTCGATGTGGAGTCCGGCGACGGCGGCGCGCTGCCGGTGGCGCAGTCCTCGCGCAGCGCCGCCACCGAGGCGGGCGCGGGCTACCGCGTGTTCACGCGCGCCTGGGACCGCGAGGCGGCCGCCGGCGAACTGGTGCGGGCCGAGCAGTTGCGGGAGTTGCGCGAGCGCCTGGACCGGCTGGCCGCGGACAGTGCGATCCACGTCGGACGCCTGGGTGCGCAGTTGCACGCGCTGCTGGCCCAACCTGTGGCACAGGGCTGGGAAGGCGGGCACGAGCAGGGGCGGGTGGACGGGCGCCGGCTGGCGCAGCTGATCGCGTCGCCGGCCGAGCGCAGGCTGTTCCTGGAGCAACCGCAGCCGCCCGTGGCCGATTGCATGCTCAGTTTCCTGATCGACTGCTCGGGATCGATGCGCCAGCACGCCGAACCGGTGGCGCTGCTGGTCGATGCCTTCTCACGCGCCCTCGACCTGGCCGGAGTCGAACACGAGGTGCTGGGATTCACCACCGGCGCCTGGAACGGCGGGCGCGCGCGTCGCGACTGGCTGCGCGCCGGGCAGCCGCGCCAGCCTGGACGGCTCAACGAAGTGCTGCACATGGTGTTCAAGCCGCGCGAGCTGTCCTGGCGCCGCTCGCGCCTGGGAATCGCCGCGCTGCTGCGTCCCGACCTGTATCGCGAGGGCGTCGACGGCGAGGCCGTCGAATGGGCCAGCGCGCGCATGCAGGGACTGGGACATCGCCGGCGAGTGCTGCTGGTGATCTCCGACGGCTGCCCGATGGACACGGCCAGCGAGAACGCGAACGCTCCCGGCTACCTCGAACAACATCTGGTCGACGTGGTCGCGCGCGCCCATGCGCGCGGCGAGGCCACGGTGATGGGGGTCGGCGTGGGGCTGGACCTGGGTGCGCTGTATCCGGCCAGCGTGGCGCTGGACCTGTCGCAGCTGCGCGGCAACGGCGCGCTGCGCGAGCTGCTCGAACTGGTGGCGCGCGGCGCGGCGGGGCGCTGAGCCGAGGGCCCTTCGCGGGCCCGTTCACCTCAGCGCGCGTCGGCGCGGATCATGTCCACCGCCTTCTCGGCCATCATGATCGCCGGGGCGTTGGTGTTGCCCGACACCAGCGTGGGCATCGCCGAGCAGTCGATGACCCGCAATCCGCGCACGCCATGCACGCGCAGGCGCGCGTCGACCACCGCCATCGGGTCGCTTCCCATGCGGCAGGTGCCGCTGGGATGGAAGATGGTGGCGCCGTTGTCGCGGCAGAATTCCAGCAGTGCGTCGTCGCTGTCCAACTGCGGGCCGGGCTTGACCTCGCGCTTCACGTAGGGGCGCATGGCCTGGCTGCCGGCGATCGCGCGCGCCGCGCGCACCGCCGCCACCGTGGTGCGGCGGTCGAGATCGGTGGCCAGGTAGTTGGGTTGCATCGACGGTGCCTGGAGGGGATCGGTGGAGCGGATGCGCACGCGCCCCCGCGACTGCGGGCGAAGCTGGCACACCGAAAACGTGAAGCCCGAGAAGGGGTGCACCGCGCCGCCCGCCATGTCGGCCGACAGCGTGGCGACGTGGAACTGGATGTCCGGGGTGGCCGACTCATCGGGCAGCGCGCGCATGAAGCAGCCGCCCTGGTTGATGCCCACCGCCAGCGGCCCGCTGCGCGCCAGCAGCCACTGCAGCCCCAACCGGGTGCGTCCGAACAGGCTGCGCAACTGGTCGTTGGTGGTGATCGGGCGCGTGCACTCGAAGATCAGGCGGATCTGCAGGTGGTCCTGCAGGTTCTCGCCGACTCCGGGGAGGTCCACCGCCACCGGGATTCCCAGGCTGCGCAGGTGCTCGGCGGGGCCGATCCCCGACAACTGCAGCAATTGCGGCGACTGCAGCGCGCCGGCCGCCAGCAGCACTTCGCCATGGCAGCGCGCCTCCTGCTCGCGGCCATGGCGCAGGTAGCGCACGCCGACGGCACGCCCGTTTTCCAGGATCAGCGAGGTCGCCTGCGCCTCGGTCAGCACCTGCAGATTGGGGCGCGAGCGCGCCGGCGCCAGGTAGGCCTTGGCCGCGCTGCAGCGCCAGCCCCGCCAGGTGGTGAGCTGGTAATAGCCGGCACCTTCCTGCGCCGCGCCGTTGAAATCCTCCGTGCGCGGCACCCCGTTCTGCGCGGCGCCCGCGATGAAGGCCTCGATCAGCTCGTGGCGCGCGCCGACGTCGGACACGCGCAACGGTCCGCTGCCGCCGTGGTAGGCGCTGGCGCCGCGCTGGTTGTGCTCGCTGCGCACGAAGTAGGGCAGCACCTCGTCATAGCTCCAGCCCTCGTTGCCCAGCGCGGCCCAGTGGTCGTAGTCCTCGCGCTGGCCGCGGATGTAGATCAGGCCGTTGATCGAGCTCGAACCGCCCAGGGTCTTGCCGCGTGGCCAGTAGATGCGGCGGCCGTTCATGTTCGGATCGGGGTCTGTGTAGTAGCACCAGTTGTAGCGCTTGCTCCACATGGTCTTGCCGTAGCCGATCGGCAGATGGATCCAGAACGAGCGATCCGCCGGCCCCGCCTCCAGCAGAAGCACTCGCGTGTGCGGATCCTCGCTGAGCCTGCCTGCCAGCGTGGATCCTGCGGACCCCGCGCCCACTACGATGTAGTCATACTGCTCGGCCATGCACGCGACTCCTGTTCATGCGTCGATTTGCGCGATACACCGTGGGGTGCGCGCGCGAGTGGGGATACGCCCCCATTGCCAGCATGGTAAGTTGGTTAAAAGTGGAACGCAACGTTTCAGAAAATAATCTCAAACCCATGTCCGAGCTCGTCAAGCAGACCGCGCGCGTCGCCAGCGCGCCAGAAGCGTCCGAAGGCGCTTCCCCGAACTCCTCGGCCGAGCGCAGCCTGCGCCTGCTGTCCTTCATCGCCGATGCCGGGCGCGCGTTGAGCCTGGCCGAGCTCGCGGCCGCGCTGGGCCTGCCCAAGGCCACCGCCCACCGTCTGTGCAACCAGCTGTTGGAACACGGCTACATCGTGCGCGACATCGACGAGCGCAGCTTCGCCGTCGGCCCCGCGCTGCGCAAGCTGGCCTTCGATGCGCTGTCGCACGCCACCGTGCGCGGGCTGCGCCATGCCGTGCTCACCGACCTCGTCGCCGCGGTCGGCGAGACCTGCAACTTCACCGCGCTGGACGGAGTCGAGGTGCTGTACCTGGACCGGGTGGAGGCGCCGTGGCCGTGGCGCCTCACGCTGGACGTCGGCGTGCACGTACCCCTTCACTGCACCGCCAGCGGCAAGCTGTTCCTCGCGTCGATGAGCCGCGAGCGGCGCATGCGCGTGCTGGGCCAGTTGCAGCTGGCCCGGCTGACCCCGAACACCCTGACGGACGCGGCGGCCCTGCGCGCCGATTGCGAACGCATCGCCGCGCAGGGCTATTCGGTGGACAACGAGGAATTCATCACCGGGCTGGTGGCGGTCGCGGTGCCGGTGCGCGATCGTGGCGGCGAGATGCGCGCCGCCGTGGCCGTGCACGCGCCGGTGGCGCGCATGAGCCTGGAGAGCATGTTGACCCACCTGCCGGCGCTGCGTCATGCCGCGCAACGCATGTCCGAATTGCACGAATGAGAGGGCAGGGATAGCGCGATTTTCGGGACCCATGAGCCTAGGGATTACCCTATGATTCGGGTAAACCATGAGGCAAGCCATGAAAACCCGCTCACACCCCCTGTTCCACGCCCCCGCGCACGTCGCTTCCGCGCTTCCCGTCGTCGGCCTGCGTCGCGGTGTCTGGCAACCCGCGCTCCAGCCAAAGCCGGCGGCGCGCCCGAGCACCCTCGGCGGCCGTCCGCTGCTGCAGTCGCTGCGCGGTCTCGTCGCCTGGCTGCAGCGCGCGCGCGCGCTGAACTCGCAAGTCCTCTGAACGACCCCCTGAACGACGCCGCGGGCCGGGTGAACCTGGTCCGCGGCGATCGTGCGCATGCGTGCGGCCGATAATGCACGCATGCACAACGTCCTCGTCGATACCTCGGCGCTGCCCCTCGAGGCCTGGCTGAAGGCCGTGCGGGCACGCCGGCTGCCGCTGCTGCAGCGTGCGCTGCGCCTGGCCGTGGTGGTCGCGGCCGATGCGCCGGCCGCCGATGCGCAGGCGGCCTGGCTGAGTCCGGCCGAGCGCTGGATGCGCTGCTCGCTGGGCCTGGACGCGCCTGAGCTCGGTCTTCCCGACCAGCAGGCGCCGTGGGCGGCCATGGCCGCGCTGGCGCTCGGCGCGTCGCCCGGTGACGCGGCATGGGGCCTGGCCGTCCCGGTGCATCTGCTGCTGGGGCGCGACAGCCTGCAACTGGCCGACCCCACCCAGTTGCAGCTCGACGCCGGGCATGCGCAGGCGTTGCTCGACGCCGTGCTGCCGCTGCTGCACGAGCAACAGTGGCAGGCCCGGCTGCTGCGCCCCGGTTGCTGGCTGCTCGCGCACCCCTCGCTGCGCGAGGTGCGCAGCGCCGACCCGCTGCGCGCCATCGGGCGCAACGCGGCCAGCTGGATGCCCGGCGGCGACGCCGCCGCGCCGTGGCGCCGCCTGCTGACCGAGATCCAGATGGTGTGGCAGGACCACCCCGTGAACCAGCAGCGTCGCGAACTCGGGCTGCCCGAGGTCAATTCGCTATGGCTGCACGGCTGCGGCGTACTGCCATTGCTGCCGAGCAGCCCCTTCGTCGCCGATGCCGCGCAGGCACGGTCCTGGCGTGACGGCTCCTGCGCCTGGCTGGGCGCCCTCGGCGACGCGCTGCCGTCGCTGCCGCAGTCACGGCATCCGCACCCGCTGCGCGTGCTGCAACCGCAGCCGCAGTCCGCGCTCGACGTCGAATCCGCCTGCGCCGAGCTCGATCGCGGCTTCGACGCCGAGTTGCGCCAGGCGCTGCAGGCACACTCCGCGGCGCGCGTCGTGCTGGCCGGCTCGCGCGCCTGGATCGAGCTGGAACTGCGGCGTTCGCGCGCCTGGCGCTTCTGGCGCGACCGCGCGGCGGCGCAACTGCTCGAGCGCATCTGACGAAGTTTTCGCGATACGAGGAATCCCGCGCATGCATTTCGTATTCAGGGACCCCGCCCCACGCAGCGTGCATCGCCTGCAGAGTGCCGGGGTGCATCCGCTGCTGGCACGCCTGCTCGCCGGGCGCGGCGTCAGCGATCCGGCCGAGGCCTCGCCTCAGATCTCCCAGCTGCTGCCGCCGTCGAGCCTGCTGCACGCCGAGGACGCGGCACGCGCGCTGGCCGACGCGATCCAGGCCGGTCAGCGCCTGTGCGTGGTGGCGGACTATGACTGCGACGGCGCAACCGCCTGCGCGGTGGCGCTGCGCGGCCTGCGCATGCTGGGGGCAACGGTGGGCTACGTGATGCCCAACCGCTTCACCACCGGCTACGGGCTTTCCCCCGCGGTGGTCGACCTGGTCGTGCAGCACTCGCCCGAGCCCGTGCACTGGATCGTCACCGTCGACAACGGCATCGCCAGCATCGACGGCGTGCGTCGTGCCCATGAACTGGGCATGCGCGTGCTGATCACCGACCACCATCTGCCGGGGCCGCAGTTGCCGCAGGCGGAAGTCATCGTCAACCCGAACCAGCCCGGCTGCGAATTCCCGAGCAAGAACCTGGCTGGGGTGGGGGTCATGTTCTATGTGCTGCTGGCGCTGCGAGCCGAGTTGCGCGCGCGCGGGGCCTTCGCGGCCGCGTCGCAGCCGCGCCTGGACAGCCTGCTCGACCTGGTGGCGCTGGGCACGGTGGCCGACGTCGTGCGCCTGGACGCGAACAACCGGCTGCTCGTCGCGCAGGGCTTGCGACGCATGCGCGAAGGTCGCATGCAGCCCGGCCTGCGCGCGCTGTTCGTCGCCGCCGGACGCGAGCACCTGCGCGCCGGCAGCTTCGACCTCGGCTTCGCGCTCGGACCGCGCATCAACGCCGCCGGGAGGCTGGCCGACATGACGGTGGGAATCGAGTGCCTCGCCACCGACGACGCGCAGCGCGCACTGGAGCTGGCGCAGACCCTCGATTCCATCAACCGCGAGCGACGCGGCATCGAGGAGCGCATGCGCGAACAGGCGCAGGAGGCGCTGCAGGCGCTGCAGGGCGCCCGGGGCCTGGCGCAGCGCGCCTCGATCTGCCTGTTCTCGCCCGCTTGGCACGAGGGCGTGGTCGGCATCGTCGCCGGCCGGCTGAAGGAGCAGCACCACCGGCCGACCTTCGTGTTCGCTCCCGGAGGCGACGGCCAGCTGCGCGGCTCCGGACGATCGATTCCCGGTTTCCATCTGCGCGACGCGCTGGACCTGGTGTCCAAGCGCGAGCCCGGGCTGCTGCTGCGTTTCGGTGGCCACGCGGCGGCTTCCGGCTGCAGCATCGGCGCCGACGACTTCGAGCGCTTCGCTGCGGCCTTCGAGGCCGTGGCCGGCGAATGGCTTTCGCCGGCCCTGCTGGCGCGCCAGCTCGAGGTGGATGGCGAACTCGAGGCGCAGTGGTTCGACGTCGAGGTGGCCTCGCTGCTGCAGCAGCAGGTGTGGGGGCAGGGCTTCGCACCGCCCGTGTTCGCCAGCGACGTCGAGATCGTGCAGCAGGGCCAGTTCGGCAACGGCCACCTGCGCGCGCGTGTGCGAGCGGCGGCGCAGCCCGGGGCCGCGGTGCGCGAGCTGGTGGCCTGGAACCGCGCCGAGTTCCTGCCGCAGCGCGCCCGCGTGGCCTGGCGCCTCGAGGCCAACACCTGGCAGGGGCGCAACACCCCGCGCATGGTGCTGGAGGCGCTCGAGCAGGCCTGAGCACCCGGTGTGCCGGCGGCGCGTGCCCGCCCGGGGTCCATGCGCGGGCGGTCGAAGGGGCTATGCTGTGCCCCCATGAAAGCTCCGCCTCGTCCGTCACCCGCCCTCGTGGCCCGGGACCTGCCCGGGCCGTCCGGCTGGCGTGCGGTGCTGGAGGCCATGGAGCTCGGGGTCATGATCGCCGACGCGCGCGAGCGCGGCCTCCCGCTGGTCTACGTGAACCCCGCCTATGCGCGTCTCACCGGTTTCGACGCGCAGCGTTCGCTGGGCGTGACGGCGCGGCTGCTGGGCGACGAGGCGCAGGAGCAGCCGGCGCTGCAGCAGGTCCGCGCGGCGCTGGCGCAGGAGCGCGCCTGCCAGGTCGAGCTGCGTCACCGGCGCCCCGACGGGACCGATGCATGGATCTCGCTGAACCTGTCGCCGCTGCACGAATCCGACGATCCGCACGGGCGCCCGCGCTACTGGCTGGGCCTGCTCGACGACGTCACGCCGCGGCGCGAGCAGGAGCGCCAGCACCAGGTCACGCAGGGTCTGTACCGCGCGCTGCTGGCCGAGGAGGAGCTGGTGCTGGCCGCCGGCGACCTCGGCGACATGCTGCAAAAGGCCTGCGAGCGCCTGGCCGAGTCCGGCCTGTTCAACGCGGTGCTCATCGGCCGTGCCGGGCAGCACGGTTATGTCGACCTGCTGGCGCAAGCCGGCAGCGTGCATGTCAGCGAGGATTGGTACCGCCCCAACGTGCTGGGCGAGCACTCCGAACGCAGCCTGGCCGCGCGCGCCTGGAGCACGCGCAGCCAGCAGTTCAGCAACGACTACCTCGCCGATCCCGCCATGCTCCAGTATCGCGAGCAGGCCCGGCGTCTGGCGATCCGTTCCGTGGCCATGGTGCCGGTGCTGCGGGGCGGGCATCGCTGGGCGCTGCTGGGAGTGCTCTCGGGGCAGGCCGGCGTGTTCACGCCGTCGGTGCTCGAGCTGCTCGAGCGCGTGGCGCGCCTGCTCGGGCATGCGCTGGATGCCTTCGACCTGCGCAGGCGCCTGCAACAGGAGCACCACCACATCTCGTGGCTGGCCGAGCACGATCCGCTGACCGGGCTGCTGAACCGGCGCGGACTGCGCGTGCGCCTGCAGGAGCAGCTGGCCCAGGCCGACGCGCAGGGCGGATTCGTCGCCGTTGGAATCCTCGACTTCGACGACTTCAAGCAGATCAACGACAACCACGGTCACTCCGCCGGCGATGCGCTGCTGCGAACGGTGGCCGCACGCCTGGTCGAGGCGGTGCGCTCCTCGGACATGGTGGCGCGGCTCGGCGGCGACGAGATCGTGCTGGTCATGCAGGGCCTGGTGGCGCGCGAGGACCTGGAGCCGATGCTCGAGCGCATTCGCCAGTGCATTGGCGAGCCGGTCACGCTGCCGCCCGGCGAGACCGTGGTGCAGGTGCGCGCCAGCCTCGGGCTGACCGTGTACCCGGACGATGCCAGCGACCCCGACGAACTGCTGCGCCACGCCGACCAGGCGCTGTACGCGATCAAGCGCCAGCCACGCGGCAGCGGCGCGCCGTTCTGGCGTCTGTACCAGCCCGATGTGGATCGCGACCACTACAACCACCTGCGCCTGGTGCGCGAGCGCTTCAACGCCGGCGGCCTGCGCGTGCACTACCAGCCGGTGGTCGACATGGCCAGCGGGCGGGTCGTCGAGGTGGAAGCGCTGGCGCGCCTGGACGACGGCCACGCGCGCCTGATCGGGCCGCTGGACTTCATCCACCAGCTCGGGCGCGACGGCCTGGTCGCGATGACGGTGGCGGTGATGCGCCAGGCCGCCACCGACGCGCTGCGCTGGCAGCGTCAGAGCGGTGCCGAGCTGTCGATCGCGGTCAACATCGACCCGCTGCTGCTGGCCTCGGGCGAGGCGCTCGACACCGTGCGCGAAGTGGCGGCCGAGACCGGCCTGGCGCCGCAGCGCATGGTGCTGGAACTGCTCGAGCACAACGACTTCCTGTCCTTCGCCACCGCGCAGGACACCTTGAGCGCGCTGCGTGCCTTCGGCTGTCGCATCGCGCTCGACGACGTCGGCAGCGCGTATTCGTCGCTGCTGCGGGTGAAGGAACTGCCGATCGACATCATCAAGCTCGACCAGGGCTTCATCCGCGGGCTGTCCGACAACCCGCAGGACCTGCGTTTCGTGCAGAGCCTGGCGCAGCTGGCGCGGGGACTGGGGGTGGAGTTCGTCGCCGAGGGCGCCGAGACCCCCGACATCGTCGATGCGCTGCGCGCGCTGCGCGTGCCGCAGGCCCAGGGCTGGGGCATCGCCAGGCCGATGCCGGCGCAGGATTTCGAGAAATGGCTGGCGGCCTGGCAGCCGCGGCGCGGTCCGCGGCATTCGGGGCTGCTCAGCTGCATGGCGCAGCAGCTGGTGGCGCTGGACGCCGACCTGCTGATCGCGCGCCAGTACCCGGATCGCAAGCAGGCGCTGAGCATGGGGCGCGACCCGTCGCAGGGGCCCGTCGGAAGCTGGTTGCGCGCCGCCGGGCTGAGTCCGCAGCACCCGTTGTCGATGGCCCACGCCGAGTTGTACGCCATGTTCCGCGACTGGATGAGCGCGGGGCCGGACGCCGACGACGCGATGACCCAGTCGGCGCTCGATCACCTGCTGCGCTGCGCCGGCGACTACCTGCGCGCCCAGGCTTGATGGTACGACCCCCGCTCACTGCGTTCGCGGCCCCCCGAGGGGCGCGGCGCTGGACTCAGGCGACGGCGGCTGGCTGCTGCAGGGCGCCGTGCTGCAGGTGCAGCGTGCGGTCGCAGCGCGCGGCGAGGGCGGGGTCGTGGGTGACCAGCACCATCGCGCTGCCGTGCTCGCGCGCCATGTGCGCGAGCAGCGCGAACACCGTGTCGGCCGAATCCGCGTCGAGGTTGCCGGTCGGCTCGTCTGCCAGCACGAGGGCCGGGTGCGTGACCAGTGCGCGCGCCAGCGCGACGCGCTGGCGCTCGCCACCCGACAGTTCCGCCGGCCGGTGACGCAGCCGTTCGCCCAGCCCCACCTGCTCGAGCATCGACTGCGCCTGGCGCTGCGCGGCCGCGGCAGCGACACGCCGGATGCGCAGCGGCATCATCACGTTGCCCAGCGCGCTGAACTCGGGAAGCAGGTGGTGGAACTGATAGACGAAACCGACGTGGCGGTTGCGCCAGCGCCCCTGCTCGGCCGGCGACATGCCGGCCCAGGCCGCGCCGCACACCTCGATGTGTCCGGAGTCGGCCAGATCCAGCCCGCCGAGCAGGTGCAGCAGCGTGCTCTTGCCGGAGCCCGACGCTCCCGTCACGGCAAGGGATTCGCCGCTGCGCAGGCGCAGCGATGCGCCGGCCAGCACCTCCACCGTCTGCGGACCTCCGTGGTAGCGCTTGCGGATGTCGCGCGCATCCAGCACGAATTCGGCCCTGCCGTTGCTCATGATTGCTCCGTCTTCGATTGCGGCCGGTATTCGGGAACCAGCGAGGCCAGCAGCGACTTGACCGCGGCCGGGTCGGGCTCGTCGGCCGCCCCCTCGACGATGCGCGCCCGCAGTGCCTCGAGGTCGATGCGCGGCCCCTCGACATCGCCGTGTCGCGCCACGCGCAGCTTCGGATGCGGCGTGGGCAGCGTCGTCTCGTCGTCGGCCAGCAGTTCCTCGTAAAGCTTTTCCCCAGGGCGCAGCCCGGTGAACACCACCGGCACTTCGTCCTCGGTGTGCCCGGAAAGCCGGATCATCAGACGTGCCAGCTCGACGATGCGCACCGGCTCGCCCATGTCCAGGACGTAGATCTGGCCGCTGTCGCCCATCAGCGCTGCCTGCAGCACGAGCTGCGCCGCCTCCGGAATGGTCATGAAATAGCGCACGATGTCCGGGTGGGTCACGGTGACCGGGCCGCCGGCGGCGATCTGCTGCGCGAAACGCGGCACCACGCTGCCGCTGGACCCCAGCACGTTGCCGAAGCGCACCGCGACCATGCGCGTGGCCGGCTGCTCGTGCGCGAGCACCTGCAGCGCGCGCTCGGCCAGGCGCTTGCTGGCGCCCATCACGTTGGTCGGATTCACCGCCTTGTCGGTCGACACCAGCACGAAGCGCCGCGCTCCGCACAGCGCCGCGGCGCGCGCGGCGTTGACGGTGCCCAGCACGTTGGTGCGCAGCGCCTCGATGGCGTTGTCGTTCTCCATCAGCGGCACGTGCTTGTACGCGGCCGCATGGAACACCAGGGTCGGCTGCAGCCGCACGAACAGGGTCTGAAGGCGCCGCGCATCGCGCACGTTGGCGGTCAGGTAGACCGCCGGCATGTCCGGGTGTCGCGCCTTGAGCTCCTGCTCGAGCTGGTAGATCGCGAACTCGGAGACGTCCAGGCACACCAGGCGGCCGACTCCGAAGCGTGAGATCTGCCGGCACAGCTCGGAGCCGATCGAGCCCCCGGCGCCGGTGACCAGCACGCATTGCCCCGCCAGCAGGTCCGACAGGCCGCGCACGTCCAGCTGCACCGCGGCGCGTCCGAGCAGATCGTCGAGCTCCAGGCTGCGCGGCACCGCGGCGCTGCCGCCAGGCTGCAGCCAGTCGTCCGCGCGCGGCAGCGCCAGCAGTGCCAGGCGCGCGTCGCTGGCCTGCTCCAGCAGCAGGCGGCGCGTGGCCGAGCCGGCGGCGCCGGTGACCAGGGCATGCTGCACGCCGTACTCGCGCGCCGCGCGCTCCAGCGCCAGCGGCGGACCCAGCACCGGAATGTCCTGCAGGCGCGAGCCGGCTTCGTCGCGCAACGGGCTGTAGATGGCCACCGCGCGCCACTGGCGCGTACCGCGCAGGCTCTGCAGCGCCGGCGCCGCATCGTCGACGCTGCCCAGCAGCAACAGCGGGCGCGCGACGAGGTTGGCGCCGCGCATGCTGCGGTCGCCCAGCATGCGCATGACCAGTCGCAGCGCCAGCAGGGCGCTGCCCGCCAGCAGCGGGTGGATCAGCACGATCGAGCGCGGGAAGTTCGGCTCGCGCATCACCAGCAGCACGGCCGCCAGTGCCAGCGCGGCGACACCGCAGGCACGCGCCAGGCGCCACGCGTCGGCCAGCCCGGCGTGGCGCCACGCGGTGCGGTAGACGTTGAACCAGGCCAGGGTCAGCAGCCAGACGACTACCGCCGTCGGCAGCGTGACGGCGACGATGTGCACGATGTTGGCAGGCGCGTTGTTGCGCAGCAGGCTGAAGCGAAACACGAAGGCCGCCAGCCAGGTGAGCCCGACCAGCACGGCGTCCAGCGTGAGCTGGCGCCATGCGCGCCGCAAGGCATCGGGAAATCGCCTCATCGCAACCCGGTCGCCAGTCGCAGTCCGCGCCGCAACAGCTCGCACACATGCTCGAGCTGCTGCGGCTCCATGTTGGAGCCCGACGGCAGGCACACGCCGCCTTCGAACAGTTCGCGCGACACGTCATGCCCCGGCGCGTGCTCGAAATAGCGGCAGTCGGCGTACAGCGGCTGCAGGTGCATCGGCTTCCACACCGGGCGCGCCTCGACGTTGTGGCGCTCGAGGAAGTCGAGCAGCGCGTCGCGTCGGCGCGACGCCTGCGGCAACCGCAGCGTGAATGCGGAAAGCCAGCGCGTGCCGCGATGGCCCGCGGGCTCTTCCATCCAGCACAGTTCCGGGGGGTCCGAAAGCTCGCGCACGTAGTGCTCGAAGATCTCGCGCCGGCGCTCGACGCGCTGCTGCAGCACGCGCAGCTGGCCGCGTCCGATGGCGGCCAGCACGTTGCTCAGGCGGTAGTTGTAGCCGTCCTCGACGTGCTCGTAGTGGCGCGCCGGTTCGCGCGCCTGCGTCGACAGCTTGCGCGCGTGCGCGATCAGCTGCGCGTCGTCGCCCACCAGCATGCCTCCGCCGGAGGTGGTGATGATCTTGTTGCCGTTGAAGGAGAACACCGCCAGCCTGCCGAAGCTGCCGCTGGAGCGGCCGTGCAGGCTCGCGCCGAGCGACTCGGCGGCGTCCTCCAGCACGGGCACGCCGGCCTGTTCCAGCAGCGGTAGCAGCTCGTCCATCTGCGCGCTCTGCCCGTACAGGTTGACGATCACCGCCGCTTTCGGGCGCACGCCGTCGCGCGCCAGCGCGGCGAGGGCGTGGCGCAACGCCGCCGGCGACATGCTCCAGCCTCGCGGCTCGGAGTCCACGAAGACCGGAGTGGCGCCGAGCTGGCGGATCGGGTTGGCGCTGGCGACGAAGGTCAGGCTGGAGCACAGCACCGCGTCGCCCGGCCCGACGCCCAGCAGGCGCAAGCCGAGGTGCAGCGCCGCGGTGCCCGAGCTGGTGGCCGCCGCGTGCCGCATGCCGACGCATTGCGCAAGCTCGCGCTCGAAGGCGTCGACATGCGGCCCCAGCGGCGCGATCCAGTTGGACTCGAAGGCTTCGCGCACCAGCGGCGCCTCGTCGTCGCCCAGGTGCGGCGCCGACAGGTAGGTGCGGCGCGACAGCTCCCGCCGCGTGACCAGGTCCACGACGTGGCCCTCGGAGTCGAGCACCGGGACGTGGTCGATGCTGCGCTCGTCCATCAGCTGCAGCACTTCCTGCATCGAGGCCTGCAGCCCGACGCTCAGCGGCGGCAAGCCCGGCAGCGAGCCCAGCGCAGTGTGCTGGGCCACGCCGGCCAGCGCGGCGCGCCGCAGATCGCCGTCGGTGACGGTACGCAGCAGGCGCCGTGCCGGGTCCACCACCAGCAGCACGCCCTGAGCCGTGGCGTCCAGGCGCGCCATCGCCTGCAGCACGGTGATCTGCGGGGCCACGAGCAGGGAATCGAAGGCTTGCGCGGACATGATTTCGGGCATCGGATGCGTGGGCAGGGCGGACCTTCAGGCGGCCACGCCGTCGTGGGTCTGCCGCGCCGGCACGCCGGCCCATCGACCCTCGTCGGGAATGTCCTGCAGCGCCACCGCGCCGGCTCCCAGCACGCTGCCGCTGCCGACGCGCAGCCCGCGCATGACGGTGCTGCCGGAGCCCACCAGCGCGCCATCGCCTACACGCACCGCGCCGCCCAGGCGCGCGCCGGGGGCGATGTGCGCCCACGCGCCGATGGCGCAGTCGTGGTCGACCACCGCGGTGTGATTGACGATCACCCCCTCGCCCAGCACCGCCAGCGCGGCGACCACGCAGTGCGCGGTCAGCAGGCAGCCGGGGCCGATGACGGCGCTGGGGGACAGGGCCGCCTGCGGATGCACGATGGTGGCCAGCACGGTGCCGCCCGCCTGCCCGGCCAGCAGCGTCTGGGCCTCGCGCCGGCGCGAGGCGTTGTCGCCGATGGCCACGTGCAGCTGCCATGGCACCGGCAGATCGCCCAGGGCCCGCGGCGACAGCACCGGCACGCCGTCAAGTAGTTCGCTGCCCCACAGCTGCTCGCGGCGGTCGCAGGCCACGACACCGCGCCACGCCCGGCTCGCCAGCGCGGCATCGGCGGCGACGCGGCCGTGGCCGCCGGCGCCGAACACCACCAGCAGCGGCGCGTCGGCCGGTGCGCGCGGGTCGGCGGGCGGGAGCGCAATGGGTGGGGAGGCTGGCACGACGCGGGTCAGTAGGTCAGGGTCTTGTCGAGCAGGCCCGGCGGGAGCTCGATCTCGGCGAGCCAATGCGCGATGCGTTCGCTGGCATGGCCATCTCCGTAGACATTATGCGCGGGCGGACGTGGGGCGCCGAGCAGTTCGCGCAGCGCGGCTGCGATGTCCGCGGCCCGCGCCGGCACGTTGCGCACGCCGGGGTTGCGCTCGCGCAGGCGTTGGCGCGACCCGACGTCCAGCACCGGGGTGCCGAAGCTCGCCGCCTCGATGATCCCCGACGAGGAATTGCCCACCAGCGCCAGCGCGTGGCGCAGCGCGTCGAGATACTGCGGGCGCGGGAGATGGGTGAGCCTGCGCCATGTGCCGTGCGCCGTCGGAAGCTCGCGCAGCGCCTGCTCGATATGCGCGGATCCGGCGTCGGCGTTCGGGGCCAGCCAGATCACGTCGAACGCCCGCCCCGCGCCCGCTTCGCGCAGGCCGTCGAGCAGAGCTCGTGTCTGCTCCCCGGCCTGCGCGGCCTGTTGCACCACCGGATGGAACACCACCAGCAGGTAGTCGCGATGCGCCTCGATGCCGAGGACGCGCGCGGCCTGCTCGCGCGGGACCTGCGCGTGCAGCGGCAGGTCCTCCAGCCCGGGCGCGCCGGCCACGAACACCCGCTGCGGCAGCTCGCCCATCGCGATCAGGCGTTCGCGCGACTCGAAGGTCGCCGCGAAATGCAGGCTCGCCAGTTTCGAGATGGCGTGGCGCATCGGCTCGTCCACGGTACCCGAGCGTTCGCCGCCGTGCACATGCGCCACGGGCACGCCGTGATGCAGCGCGGCGATCGCGCCGGCCAGCATCTCGCCGCGGTCGCCCAGCAGCAGCAGCAGGTCGTAGGCTCCGCGCTGCAGTTCGGCCCCGACTCCCAGCAGGGTCTGCGCGACGGCGCGCGCCATGCCCGCGCCGTCGCGTGCCGCCACGTCGCTGGGAATGCGTGCCGCGATCGGCAGCCCGCTGGCCTCGATCTCGGCCACCGTGTTGCCGAACTCCGGGCACAGGTGCATGCCGGTGACCGCCAGTGCGAGTTCCAGCCGCGGGTGCGCGGCGATGCGCCGCAGGCAGCCCTGCATCAGCCCGAAGTCCGCGCGCGTGCCGCTGAGGTACAGGATGCGCCGGCGCCGGCCGGTCGTGCCCGGGACGAGGTTCATGGCAACGGATCCTGTGCCAGCGCGCGTTCGGCGGCGGCGAAGTCCTCGGCGGTGTCGATGTCCACCGAGCGCGACGCCGGCATCACGTGCACGGCCGCGCGCACGCTCCACATGCCCTGCGACGCGGCCTGCGCCAGCGCGTCGCGGCGCCACACGTAGATGGAGCCGTTGAGGGTCCATACCGCCGGCGCGGACTGGCGCGTCGCCGTGCCCGCGCCCTTGCTGAGTCGCACGCTGCCGTCGGGCTGCGCCTCCACCAGGTTGAAGTAGGGGTTGCAGCCGCTGTCGAAGGCGGTGAGCACGAGCCCGGGCGCGTCGGCGGCATCGGCGCGCAGCAGGCAGGCGTCGAGGTCCTGCGCCACGCGCAGCGGCGACGTCGGCTGCAGGTCGACGATGCGCTCGATGCCGCGTCCGGTCTCGCGTTCCAGGTGGCGCACCAGGTGCTCGATCACCGGCAGCTTGGGCGTGTCGTCGCGTGCCAGCTCGGGCGGACGCAGGTACGGCACCTCGGCACCTGCCTGGCGGGCGATGCGTGCGATCTCGGGGTCGTCGGTGGACACGTGGACGGCGTCGATCGCGGGATGCGCCAGCGCGAACTCGATGCTGTGCACGATCAGCGGGCGGCCCCGCAGCGGCCGGATGTTCTTGCCCGGCAGGCCCTTGCTGCCGCCGCGGGCGCAGATGGTGGCGATGGTGGTGATCGTGCGCATGCTCGTTCAGTCCGATGCGGCCGATGCCGCCGATGGGCGCGCGTGGGCGCGCCGGTCCAGCAATTGCTCGACCTGCTCGGCCACTGCGGGCGCCGCCGCCTGCCGGCGCGCCCAGCGTGTCGGCGGTGGTGGGTCCGCCAGGGTCTGGTCGAGGGCTTGCGGCAGATCGTCCAGCGTGGGCACCCCGCGTGCCACCCCCAACGCGGCATAGTCCAGCCCCCATAGCGCCCCGGGCGAGCATTGCAGGCTGAGCACCGGGCGGCCGGCCACCGCCGCCTGCAGCCCGACGGTCGTCGACTGCACGACCACGGCATCGGCGGCCAGCACCAGCCCCTCGACCGGCTCCTGCGTGGTCACGCTGAAGCGTACCTGCGCGGTGTCCTCGGCGCGCGGCGCGCGGTGCCAATGGTTCGGGTGGTGACGCACCACCAGCGAGGCCCGGGGGTGCTGCCGCACCCAGGCGCGTGCGGCTGCCTCCATGGCCAGTGGCAGCGCATCGCCGGCGGGCCATGGCGAGGCCGGGTGCGCGCGCGGTTCGGGCTGCGTGGCCAGCAGCACCAGTTGCCCGGGGTCGCGCCCCCAGCGCTGCGCCCAGTCGAGTCGCAGCCGGCGTGCCTGCTCGAGCGCGCGCGGCTGCTGCAGCGCATCGAACGCGGGGTTGCCGGTCACCACGATGCGCTCGGGCTCCCAGCCCGCCGCCAGCAGGTTGTCGCGCACCGCGTCGGCCAGTACGCACACCCGTGTCGGGCGAGCGCTGCGCGCGGCGAAGGGGTCTCCCGGTTGCGCGAACAGGTCGAGCACGGCGACGCCGGGAATGGCATCCAGGCGGGCGGCTTCCAGCGCCGCGTGCTCGCTGCGCGGCGAGTTCGTCGCCAGCACGAGGTCGGGGCGCAGCGCGCGCAGCACCCGCTGCATGAATTGCAGCGGAAAGAAGCCCTGACGCCCGCGCTGCTCCAGCAGGCGCGCCGCCTCGCGCTGCCCGAGCTGGCATTGCAGCGACCACGCGTTGATCCCCAGGTAGGCCAGGGTCTCGGACTCGGGAATGTCGGGGTGGGAGTTGCCGGCCTGCAGCTCGCGCCCCAGTGCCAGCGCGATCTCGCGCTCGTCCGGCTGCAGCAGGTGCATCAGCGACTCATAGCCCAGCGGCTGCCAGCCGGCTTCCAGCGCGGCGCGCCGCGCCGTGGTCAGCGCCAGCAGTTGCAGTTGCAGTTGCGGGCGCCGCCGGCGCAGTTCGTCCAGCACCGGCAGCAGCATCGCGATATGGCCGCCGCCATAGGCGACTGCCAGCAGGCGCTGCGGCTGCGTCATCGCCGCACTCCCGGCGCGCGGCATCACGCGTCCCCCAGCGCCGGCTGGAAGCGCCGCGCCCAGATCTCCAGCGCCGCCAGCGCGCGCAATTCGCGCGTGTGGTTGGCGCTGCCGTCGACGTGGCGCTCGAAGAGCCGGCGCAGTTGCGCGGGCTGGAACAGCCGCGCGCCGATCGCGTCGTCGGCGAACAGCAGGTCGTGCAGCCAGGCCTTGCGCGGACCCCGGAACCACTCGCCCACCGGCACCGTGAACATCTGCTTGCGGCGCATCGCCAGGTCCTCGCCGATCAGCGGCTGCACCGCCCGCTTGAACCAGTGCTTCTTGTCGCCGCCGGAAAGCTTGGTCGAGCCGGGGCTGCGAAACGCCAGCTCCATCATGCGCCAGTCCAGGAAGGGCGTGCGCGCTTCCAGCGACACCGCCATGCCCATGCGGTCGGGCTTGACCAGGTTGTTGCCCGGCAGCAGCAGCATCATGTCCAGGTACAGCATCTGGTTCACGCGGTCGAAGTGCCGCGCCTGGCGCAGCCAGGGCAGCGCGACGTCGCGCACGCTGTCGACCTCGCGCAGGCGCTGGCGCAGCCACGGCTGCAGCAACTGCTCGCGTGCATCCTGCCCGAACAGCCCGGTGCGCTCGACCAGCAGGCGCGCGAAGGCCTCCTCGTCGAGCCCCTGCAGCGCCGGATCGGCGAGCACCGCGGCATACTTGTCGTAGCCGGCGTACAGCTCGTCGCCGCCGTCGCCCGTGAGCACGACCTTGACCTGCTGCGCGGCCAGCCGCGCCACTTCCAGCGTCGGCAGGAACGAGGCGTCGCCATGCGGCTGGTCGCAGTGCCACAGCGCCAGCGGCCACGCGTCGAGCAGGTCGGGTTGCACGATGCGCTCATGGTGCGTGGTGCCGAAGCGCCGCGCGGCATCGCGCGCATAGGGCGATTCGTCGAAGCGCGCATCGTCGAAGCCGATACAGAAGCTGCGCACCGGCTCGCGCACATGGCGCGCCATCAACGCCACCACGCTGCTGGAGTCGACGCCGCCCGACAGGAAGGCGCCGAACGGCACGTCGGCGCGCAGCCGCAGGCGAACTGCGTCGTCGAGCAGACCGAGGAACTGCTCCTGCCAGGCCCCGAAATCCTGCGCCAGCGGCTGCTGCTCGGCCAGGTCCCACCAGCGCCGCCGGCGCGTGCCGCGGGCGTCGATGCTGAGCACGCAACCGGGCTCCAGGTGGCGCACGCCCTCGAACAGGGTCCACGGCGGCGGCACGTAGTTGTAGGCCAGGTAATGCTGCAGCCCTGCCAGGTCGAGTCGCGCCGGAGCCGGCATGGCCGGCAGCAGCGCCTTGATCTCCGAGCCGAACAGCACGCGCATGCCGTCGTCGTGCACGAACAGCGGCTTGACGCCGATGCGGTCGCGAATCAGGTGCAGGCATTCACGCTGCGGGTCGCGGCGGTCGAGCACCGCGATCGCGAACATGCCGTTGAGTCGCGGCAGGAAATCCAGCCCCTCGCGCTCGTACAGGCGCAGCAGCACCTCGGTGTCGCTGTGGTCGCTGGCGAAGCGCACGCCGTCGCGCTGCAACTCACGCCGCAGTTCCACGTGGTT
>JAJYTY010000292.1 GCA_021792835.1 Pseudomonadota bacterium | reverse complement strand
TGTGCACGCATTGCCGGGCGTGCGTCACTTCCAGCACGAGTCCCTTGTCGGCGGCGACACCGGCGAATTCCGCACCGAGCTCCTCGAACAGCGCCGCGACTTCAACGTCGGCCGGCTCGGGCCGGATCGCGCCCGACTCGAGCTTGCTCATGTCGAGCAGCGCATTGAGCAGGTGCGCCATGGCGCCGATCGCCTGGTCCTGGTGCGCGAGCGCCTCGCGCGCATCCGGATCACGCACCATGCGGCGCAGCGTCCCGTTGAGCAGCGCCAGGGACTGCAGTGGCTGGCGCAGGTCGTGGCTCGCCGTGGCGAGAAAGCGGCTCTTGGCGTGATTGGCCCGCTCCGCGGACTGCTGTGCGGCCAGCAGCTCGTTCTGGATGCGTCTGCGCTCGGTGATGTCACGGATGGCCGCGGCCACCAGCACCCGATCGCCGTCACGGATGGGACTGAGGCTGATTTCGACGGGAAACTCGCTGCCGTCCTTGCGCCGCGCGAGCAGCTCGAGTCCGACGCCCATCAGGCGCATGCGCCGCTCCGCCACGAATGCCCGCCGGTGATCGATGTGCTGCGGGCGCAGGCGCTCGGGCATCAGCAGCTCCACGGTGAGTGCCGGGGTTTCCGCAGGTTCGTATCCGAACAGCGTCGTCAGCTGGCGGTTGGCGAACAGGATGCGCCCCTCCTCATCGGCGATGATCATCGCATCCGGAGCCGATTCGAGCGCGCTGCGGGTCAACTCGGACGAGAGCATGGACACCAGGGAGCCTGTGATCGATCCTGAGAGCTTCTCATCGCGAACCGCCGGGAGGCAACTTCGCGGCCTGCGCGCCGCATGCCCTGCAGCGCACGCCGTCGATCGGGGCGCGTCGGCAGCGCCGGTTCAGGAGACGGGGGTCGTCCGGCGCGTCCTCAGCGCCAAGCAGGGGTGGGCAGGCGCAACACGAAGCAGGCGCCGCTGGATTGGTTCGGCCGGTGTTCGAGTGTGCCGCCGTGCGCGCGCGCGATGGTGCGGCTGCTGGCGAGACCGAGTCCGGTTCCGGCAGGCTTGGTGGTGCAGAAGGGATCGAACAGGCGTTGCACGATCTCGGGCGAGATGCCCGGTCCGGTGTCGCAGACCACGATCTCGATGTCCCCGTCCGGGGAGCGGGCCGTGCTGACCCGCACTTCGCGTTTCTCCGGCGCCACCTCGGCCAGGGCTTCGAGCGCGTTGCGCACCAGGGCGAGCACGACCTGCTGGATCTGGGCCCGCTCGAGCACCAGCGAGGGCAGGCCATCGGCGAGGGTGATGCGGCAGCGCGACTGATGATGCCGGGCGTCGGAGTCGATCAGATCGCTGACCTCGCGGATCAGTGCGTTGACATCGGTCGGCTCTCCGCGGGTCTCGCGTGAGCGCGTCAGGCCCCGAAGACGGTTGATGATGTCGCCGGCGCGCACCGCCTGGGCGGCGATCTGGCGCAGCGCGTCACGGACCTCCTCGAGGTCGGGGTTCGGCAGTCCCAGGAGCCGTTCGCAGGCCTGGGCGTAATTGGCCACGGCGGCGAGGGGCTGGTTGAGCTCATGGGCGATGCCTGCCGCCATTTCACCCACGGCGGCCAGGCGCGACACGTGCAGCAGCCGGTCCTGCAGCCGATGGCTGTCGTCATTGGGTTTCTGGGGAGCCGCATTCATAAGTACGACGATGGTTGCTCCAGGCGGGGCGCCAAGTCTCTAAGTATTTTCCCAAGCGGTGCGCGGCACAGGTCTCACCGTGGCGGCCGGGCCGCGTCCCGCTGCGCCGTCGTGAACCGGGGCCCGATCGTCGCTGCCGCTATAATCGTTTCAGGAAGCCCATCCCCGATGATGCGCCCGGCGCGGCCCGCGTGGCGCGCATCGGGTCGGTGGTGGGCTCCGGGTCGCGGATCGCGGCGCGAAAGTGGCGGAACTGGTAGACGCGCTGGACTTAGGATCCAGTGGGGCAACCCGTGAGAGTTCGAGTCTCTCCTTTCGCACCACCGGTCCAGGGCGACGGGGCAAGGGGACGGAGGGATCCCAAGGGATACGGGTGGCAGCGCAGCGACGGCCCCAGCGCAGGTTGCGCAAGCGTGAGACCGGCTCGTTCCCGTGTGCCGAAGGGCCGGTGCGTGCCAAGGCGCTCTCTCTGTGGCAAAATGTGCAGTCCCCCAGGCCGGTTACGCGTAGCTCATTGATTTTCCTTGAGGTTTGGTCTTTCCCCCGGTTCAGGACCGGACTTGCCGATGCCGGTCCGGGGCGCTTGTGCGCATCTCACAGCTCTGAGGTTTAGGAATGCAGGTTTCGTTGTCCACCCGTGGCGCTCTGGAGCGTCGTCTCGAAGTCGCGGTTTCCGCTGCCGAGGTGACCGAGGAATTCGAACAGCGCCTGAAGAAGGTCGCCCGTTCCGCGCGCCTGAAGGGCTTCCGCCCGGGCAAGGCACCGCTGCCGGTGGTGCGCAAGCAGTTCGGCGAGCAGGTGCATGCCGAGGTCGTCGATCACCTGATCCGCAGTTCCCTCGCCGCGGCGCTGCGCGAGCAGAACCTGACGCCGGCCGGCGGGCCACGCATCGAGCCGATCGCGATGGCGCTGGGCGCGGACCTGAAATACGCCGCGGTCTTCGAAGTGATCCCGGAGATCCAGGTCCGCGGGCCCGAAGGCACCGAGATCTCGCGCCCGGTCTGCGACGTGACCGAGGCCGATATCGACGCCATGATCGAGAGCATGCGCAGGCAGCGGCCGGTGTTCACGCCCGTCGATCGTCCCGCCCGGGAGACCGACCGGGTCACCGTGGACTACACCGGCCTGATGGAGGGGAAACCTTTCGAAGGGGGGGATGGCCAGGACGTGGTCCTGGTGCTGGGCAGCGGGCAGGCCCGGCCCGAGCTGGAAGCGGCCCTGAAAGGCGCCAGCGCAGGCGATGGTCGGAGCGTGACCGTGAACTTCCCGGCGGACCTCGCCAACCCGACCCTGGCCGGAAAGAGTGCAGAGCTCTCGGTATCGCTGAAGCGCGTCGAGGAACAGTCGCTTCCGGCGCTCGACGAGGAATTCTGCAAGGCCTTCGGGGTCGAAGCAGGCGGAGTCGATGCGCTGCGTGTCGAGGTGCGCAAGAGCATGGAGCGGGAGCTGAGCGAGATGATCCGCAGCCGCCTGCGCAATCAGGTGTTCGATGCGCTGCACGCCCAGAACCCGTTCGACGTGCCGCGC
>JAJYTY010000054.1:1586-19576 GCA_021792835.1 Pseudomonadota bacterium | reverse complement strand
CGGCCCACGTTGTCGGGCATGACGTGCGCCATGAACTGGTGCGCCTGGTCGTGGATGTCCTGCGTGTCGATCAGGATCTCGCCGATGTCGCTGGTGAAGTAGTCGCGGATGGCGCGGATGACCAGCGACGACTCCTGGTAGATCAGGAATGCGCCCTTCTGCGAGTTGCCGGCTTCCTCGATCGCCGACCACAGCTTCAGCAGGTAGTTCAGGTCCCACTGCAGTTCCTCGGCGCTGCGCCCGATTCCCGCGGTGCGCGCGATCAGGCTCATGCCCTCGGGATACTGCAACTGCTCCATGGTCTCGCGCAGTTCCTGGCGGTCGTCGCCCTCGATGCGCCGGCTGACCCCGCCGCCGCGCGGGTTGTTGGGCATCAGCACTAGGTAGCGCCCGGCCAGCGAAATGAAGGTGGTCAGCGCCGCGCCCTTGTTGCCGCGCTCTTCCTTCTCGACCTGGACCAGCATTTCCTGGCCCTCGCGGATCGCATCCTGGATGCGCGCCTGCGAAGCCGAGACACCTTCGCGGAAATAGCGCCGCGAGATTTCCTTGAAAGGCAGGAAGCCGTGGCGCTCCTCGCCGTAGTCGACGAAACAGGCCTCGAGCGAGGGCTCGACCCGCGTCACCGTGGCGCGGTAGATATTGCCCTTGCGCTGTTCACGGCCGACTTGCTCGATGTCGATGTCGAGCAGCTTCTGGCCGTCGACGATCGCCACGCGCAGTTCTTCGGCCTGCGTCGCATTGAACAACATGCGTTTCATGTTCGATTCTCCATCCCGCCGTGGTCGACGGGGTGCTTGATGGCAACAGGGTCACGAGGACCCGACATGCGCAGCAGGCTCGAAGCGGGACGGAAGAACGGCCACGCGGCGCCGGGTCATCTCGGCGCCGCTTTCAGGACAAGGGGCTGGCAGCGACTGCCTGCCGCAGCGCGGCCTGGCGGCCGGCGCAAACGCTCGCATCGCGCAGCCGCAACCGTGCCCGAAGCGACCGCGGCGCGCACCAAGGGGCGCGGACGGCAGGTCGGGATCGAGCGCAAGCGGGTCTGGGCGTACGGCACGTGGATCGGTCTTGTCGGGGACCACGGCGAGGCCGGGTCGGCGGGACATTCTGGTGTTCGCGATTCGAGTTCTGCGTGTTCCGCGCCGAGGTCCGCCCCATGCGGGCCGCCGGCGGTGCGGAGTGCGCGAGATGAACCAGCCAGGCCGCGGGGAAGGGCATGTCGCGCCGCAGGCGGATCGCGCTGTCGCGCGGCCCGCCACTACAATGCTCGCGGCACCGGGCGCCGCGGGCCGTGCTGGCCGTGCGGCAAGGGTCGCATGGCCCGTCGCCGGCGACTGCTTCGTCGCGGACAACGCGCCCCCGAGTGCACCAGGCACCGTGGGTCCGACCCTGCGCGGGCCATTCGCGACGCGGGCGACGCGGCCGCCCGACGCATTCCGATGCCGCGGGACCGCGCATCGCGCGTACCCGGCGGAGTTTCGGTGCTGACGGAGAGGCGCTTGCGCTCGCGGGTCTTGCAAAAGCCATGCGCGCAACTACATTCCCCGCGTAGCCGGCATGTTGGTACATCGCACGCTACGCCATTTCATTATATGCACTCCAGCCCCTCCACCGCCAATGTGATCGCCGTCGATGAAACGGCGGCCGGCCAGCGCCTGGACAATTTCCTCGCACGCTGCCTGCGCGGAGTGCCGCGCAGTCACATCTACCGCATCGTGCGCTCCGGCGAGGTGCGGGTCAACGGCTCGCGTGCCCAGGCCTCGCGCAAGCTGGAGCTGGACGACCGGGTGCGCGTGCCGCCGGTGTTCGTCGACGAAGCACCGCCGCCGGCACCGGCGCGCCAGTACCGGATCCTGTTCGAGGATGACTGGCTGCTGGCCGTGGACAAGCCGGCGGGGGTGGCCGTGCACGGCGGCTCGGGGCTGAGTTGGGGGCTGATCGAGTCGCTGCGCAGTGCGCGCGACGACCGCTTCCTCGAACTCGTGCACCGCCTCGACCGCGACACCTCCGGGGTGCTGCTGCTGGCGCGCCGGCGCAGCGCGCTGACCGCGCTGCACGCCAGCCTGCGCCGCCGCGAGGCGGACAAGCGCTACCTGGCGCTGGTCGCCGGGGTCTGGCGCGGTGATGGCGTCACCGTCAATACTCCCTTGCACCGCTACCTCACTCCCAGCGGCGAGCGCCGCGTGCGCGTGGCCGACACCGGGCAGGGGCAGGAGGCGCGCAGTCAGTTCCGCCCGCTGCAGCGCTGCGCCTGGCCCGATCCCGAACTGGCCGCGCGCAGCGGAGTGGCCGGATTGACCCTGGTGGAGGCGCGCATCCATACCGGACGCACCCACCAGATCCGCGTGCATCTGCACAGCCTGGGCCATCCGGTGGCGGGCGATCCCAAATACGGACTGGAGGGGCTCAACCGGGTGTTGGCGCAGGGCGAACTGCCGCCCGGCGTGGGGCGCAACCCGCGCATGTTCCTGCACGCGGCGCGGCTGGCGCTGCAGCACCCGGCCGACGGGCGCGAGCTCGTGCTGCAGGCGGATTGGCCCGAGGCCGACGCGCAGTGGCTGCAACGCCTGCGCCTGGCCTGCGCCGCGGCGGCGCAGGAGCGGGCGAGTGCGGGGCGGGCTGACACCAGAGGAGTGTCATGACCCGCGCCTGGGAGCTGGTGGTGTTCGACTGGGACGGCACGTTGATGGACTCGACGGCCGCCATCACGCGCTCCATCCAGGCCGCCTGCCGCGAGGTCGGCGTGCCGGAGCCGGAGTTCGCGCAGGCGTCCTTCGTCATCGGGCTCGGGCTGGTCGACGCGCTGCGCCGGGTCGCCCCCAGTCTGTCCCCCGACGATTACGAACGGGTTGCGCAGGCCTACCGCAGGCACTATTTCGCGCAGGCCCGCGAACTGGTGCTGTTCGACGGTGTCGAGCCGCTGCTGCGGCAGCTGCGCGAGCGCGGAATGCGCCTGGCTGTCGCGACCGGCAAGTCGCGTACCGGGCTGGAGCTGGCGCTCGAGCAAAGCGGCCTGCGCCCGCTGTTCGACGCCACCCGCACTGCCGACGAGACGGCCTCCAAGCCGCACCCGCGCATGCTGCTGGAGCTGGTCGACGAACTGGCCGCCAGCCCTCGCGAAACCCTGATGGTCGGCGATACGACGCACGACCTGCAAATGGCCGGCAATGCGGGAATCGCAGCGGTCGGGGTCAGCTACGGCGCCCACGGCGCCGACGAACTGCGCCGGCTTGCACCGCTGCACGTGGCGGATTCGGTGCCCGCATTGGGGCGCTTCCTGTTGCGCGACGCTGCCGGGGACGCATGAACCCGGCGATGGGGCGGTCCGCCGTCGATCCATGACGTCGGCGCGGGTCGGCGCTCTTGCTATGCTGGCAGCGTGGCTGGGTGCCGCATGGGCGCGAATCCCCGGGTAATACCCGGAGATTCCCCGTGAAGTTCGCCATATCCCAGCATTTCGTATTCCTGCATTTCCCCAACAGCCCTTGCGGCACGGCGGCAGCATGAGCGAATCCGACCAAGACACCAACCCGGGCGCGGCCGCGCCGCAGCCGGGCCCGGCCGCCACGGCATGGGAACGCAGCGTGCTCGAGCGCCTGGTGATGGAAACCCTGCGCGAGCGGCGCCGCGCGCGGCGCTGGAGCAACTTCTTCCGCCTGTGCCTGCTCGCGCTGGTGCTGGTGGTCGTCGCCGGGGTCTACCGCAGCGGCAACAGCCCGGACATCAGCGGACCGCACACCGCGGTGGTCGACCTGCAGGGCGAGATCTCGGCGACCAGCAACGCGAGCGCCGACAACATCGATGCGTCGCTGCGCGACGCCTTTGCCTCGCCGCAGACGCGCGCGGTGATCCTGCGCATCAACAGCCCCGGGGGCTCCCCGGTGCAGGCAAGTCGCATCAATGCCGAGATCTGGCGCCTGCGCGCATTGCACAAGAACATCCCGATCTACGCGGTGTGCGATGAGGCCTGCGCGTCTGCGGCCTACTACGTCGCGGTGGCCACCGAGCGCATCTACGTGAACCCGGCCAGCCTGGTCGGATCGATCGGCGTGCTGATGAACGGCTTCGACTTCTCCGGCCTGATGGACAAGCTCGGAATCACGCGGCGCCTGCTGACCGCGGGTTCCAACAAGGGATTCATGGATCCATTCAGCCCGATGACCGACAAGCAGCGGCAATACGCGTTGTCGATGCTGCAGCAGATCCACGAACAGTTCATCGCCGCCGTCGAGAAGGGGCGCGGCGCGCGCCTGAAGGTCGACAGCCAGACCTTCTCGGGGCTGGTGTGGACCGGCGAGTCGGCGGTGCAGCAGGGCCTGGCCGACGGTTTCGGCGACACGCGCAGTGTCGCGCGCGATGTCACGCATGTCTCGCAACTGGTCGACTACACGCGCCACGAGAACGTGGTGGACCGGCTGGCGCAGCGCTTCGGTGCCGCCATCGGCATGGGCGCGGCCCGCGAGGCGTTGCCAGGCGGGATCTGGTCGCTGCGCTGAGTCGCTGCGCCGGCGCGTTCAGGCCAGCAGGCCGAACATCGCCGGGGCGCGCGGCGGAAGCCCGTCGAGTTCGTCGCGCCACTGCGCGGCCCGCAGCGTGCGCACGTAGGCCTGCGGCGCCGTGAGATCGCAGGCCACGCTGACGCGGGTGTCGGGGCGCAGGGTGTGCGCCAGCGCGCGCAGCAGCGCGGCGTTGCGGTAGGGGGTCTCGATGAACAGCTGGGTCTGGCGGCGCTGCGCGCTTTCGCGCTCCAGCGCCTGCAGCGCGCGCCGGCGCGCCACGTCGGCGACCGGCAGGTAGCCGTGGAAGGCGAAGCACTGCCCGTCGAGCCCGCCGGCCATCAGCGCCAGCAGCACGCTGCTGGGTCCCACCAGCGGCAGCACGCGCAGTCCGAGTTCATGGGCCTGCGCGACGACCAGCGCGCCCGGGTCGGCCACGCACGGCGCGCCGGCCTCGGACAGCACTCCGATGTCGGCGCCTTGCAGGGCAGGCTGCAGCAGCGCGCGCGCCGCCTGGGCGCTGAGCTGCTCATGCTTGGGCAGCACGCTCAGCTGCTGCTGCTGCAGCGGCACGCGCAGCGCGCACACCCCATGCACCGCCGACAGGAACGCGCGCGCGCTTTTCGCGTTCTCGACGATCCAGTGTTCGAGCTTCGCCGCGGCCTGCAGCGTGCCCAGCGGCAGCACCTGCTGCAGCGGCGTGGCCGCCACGTCGGCCAGCGGCGTCGGCACCAGCAGCAGCCGTCCGGCGGATGCCGCGTTCATGTGCCGTCGACCGGCAGCAACTCGAATCCGGACCCCATCAGCATGCCGCACAGCGCGATCAGCGGCAGCCCGACCAGCGCGGTCGGATCGTCGCTGCGTACCGTTTCGAGCAGCGCGATTCCCAGGCCCTCGGATTTCGCGCTGCCGGCGCAGTCGTAGGGCTTTTCGGCCAGCAGGTAGGCACGCAGGCGGGCGTCGTCGAGTTCGCGCATGCGCACCACCGTGGGGACCTCACGCACTTGCAGCTTGCCGGCCGGGTCGACCAGCGCCACCGCGGTGTGGAACACCGCCTCGCGTCCGCGCAGGTGCCGCAGCTGGCGCAGCGCGGCGTCGAAGTCGCCGGGCTTGCCGAGTACCGCGCCCTCGCAGGCGCAGACCTGGTCGGATCCGATCACCCAGGCGGGGCCGATCGCCAAAGCCACCGCCCGAGCCTTCTCGCGCGCCAGGCGCAATGCGAGATCGCGCGGCGACTCGCCGTCGCGCGCGGTCTCGTCGACGCGCGGCGCCCGTACCTGGAAGGGCACGCGCAGGCGCTGCAGCAGCTCGCGACGGTAGGCCGAGGTCGACGCCAGCACCAGCGGCGGGGTGGAAGACTTCTCGGGCAGCTCGGGCATGGCGTGGAGTGAACAGGCAGCGGCGTTCAGGCGGACTCGAAGAATCGCCCTTCGATCCAGGCGCCGACCAGGATTCCGCCGATCACCCACAGCAGCGGCCAGTTGCCGACTCCCAGGCCGGCCAGCGCGGGCCCCGGGCAGACCCCGCTGAGGCCCCAGCCGATCCCGAACACCGCGGCGCCGACCACGGTGCGGCGGTTCAGGTGCGACGGGTGCTTGGCCCAGCCGAGTCCGAACGGCGGCTGGCGCATCAGGCGCGGCAGCACACGGTAGGTGATCAGCACGACCCCGGCGGCGCCGCCCATCACCAGCAGCAGGCCCATGTCGTGCAGCATCAGGAAGCGCAGGATCGACTCCGGCTGCACCATCGTGGACCATGCCAGGCCGAAGCCGAACAGACCGCCGCTGAGCAGCGCGGAGGCGAACACCGAGCCGGGACGAATGTGTTTCATGACCGAATTCTCCTGCATCGATTCAGAATCCGCCGGCGGCGCGGACCAGGTGCGCGGTGACGATCGCCGTGAACAGGAAGGTGCACACCGCCACCAGCGACGGCAGTTGCATCGAGCCCAGCCCGCAGATCCCGTGCCCCGAGGTACAGCCGCCGCCCATGCGCGCGCCGAATCCTGCCAGCACGCCGCCGGCGGCCAGCTGCCAGGCCGGCACGGCGGTGACGAAGGGATGTCCGTGCAATCCCACCTCCAGGTAGACCGCGGCGCCCAGGACCATCCCGAGGCCGTAGAACATGCGCCAGTTTCGAGTCGATACGAATTTCGGGTGCTGGAAATGCGGCCACTTGCTGAACCACGACCAGAAAGCGCTGTAGGCGGTGCTGACCCCGCCGACAAAGCCGGTGAGCCCGAACAGCAGGCTCACGCCGAGCCCAATGAACACGCCTCCGCCGAGGTAATGGATCCAGCCGTTCGGAAACCAGTGTGCGAGAGTCTGCATGGCGATATGTCGAATACAGGTCGAAGGGATGGCCAGCGCGCAGGCGCGGGTCGGTCGCGGAGCCGCAGCCCACCCTCGAATGGTACTCGTGCGAGTATCAATTTGCCGATACATGTCGGCGCCCCGCCGGCGTGCCGCCGTTACACTGCCGGGCATGCAGACCCCGCCGTCCGAGGACGCCGCCCCGCGGCGCCTGAACCTGAAGGAATTCGCCCAGCGCCGCCGCAGCCTGCAGGGCAGCGTCGCGGTGGCCGAGTTGCCGCGCCTGGCGGCCGCGTTGCATGCCGACGCACAGCAGTTGGGCCGGCTGCGCGTGCACTGGAGCCTGCGCGGCACGCTGCGCAGCGACCCCGCCGGCGCCGAGCAGGCGCTCGTGAGCCTGCGCGTAAAGGGCGAATTGCCGATGACCTGCCAGCGCTGCCTGCAGCCATCGGAGCAGGCGATCGACGACGAGGTCACGCTGCGCCTGGTCGACGAGGAACCCGAACTCGGTACCGAGGAACTGGAGTCCCCCGAGGAGTCTTTCTGCGCGCGCCATCCGGTCGACGTGCTCGAACTGATCGAGGACCAGCTGATCCTGGCCCTGCCGCTGGTGCCGATGCACGCGCGGTGTCCGCAGCCGTTGCCGGCCGACGAGGCATCGCGGCGGCCTGCCGACGCCCCCGCGCAGTCGCCCTTCGCGGTGCTTGCCGGCCTGCGCAAGCCCGGTGCGCACTGACGGAATGCTCCCCCGGTCGGTGTACAATCGCCGGATTTTTCCCCAGGGGTTTGGCCATGGCCGTCCAGCAAAACAAGAAGTCGCCGTCGAAGCGCGGCATGCACCGCTCGCACCAGCATCTGGGCCAGCCGCCGGTGGCGCTCGAGCCGACCACCGGCGAGGTCCACCTGCGGCATCACATCAGCCCGAGCGGCTTTTACCGCGGGCGCAAGGTCCTGAAGACCAAGAACGAAGAGTGAGCCGCTGCTTGCGGGCGCGCCCGGACGCGGCGCGCAGGGCGGTCGAGGGTCGTCCGGTGCGCGGCGTAGCCGCTGGCGCCGCGGTAGCCTGCTGCCTGCGGAGCGCCGCATGAATGCCTGCCTGGCCGTCGACGTGATGGGCGGGGACCACGGTCCGTCGGAAACCCTGCCGGCGTGCCGCGCGCTGCTCGATCGCCATCCGCAGGCCCGCGTGATGCTGGTGGGCCAGCCCGACGCGATGCAGGCCGGCCTGCAGCGGCACGGACTGTTCGACCACCCGCGCGCCAGCGTGGTCGCGGCCAGCGAGGTGGTGAGCATGGACGACCCGGTCGAGGTCGCGCTGCGCCGCAAGAAAGACTCGTCGATGCGTCGCGCCATCGAACTGGTGAAGGACGGCAGCGCGCAGGCCTGCGTGTCGTCCGGCAACACCGGTGCCCTGATGGCGGTGGCGCGCTACGTGCTGAAGACCCTGCCTGGAATCGATCGCCCCGCCATCGCGACCTACCTCCCGAACGCCGCCGGCGGCTCCACGCTGGTGCTGGACCTCGGTGCCAACGTCGATTGCGAGGCCGAGCACCTGCTGCAGTTCGCGGTCATGGGCACGGCCTTCGCGGCCGCCGGCGGGCACCCCAATCCGCGCGTGGGCCTGCTCAACGTCGGCGAGGAAGTCATCAAGGGCAGCGAGATGATCAAGCGGGCCGGCGAGCTCCTGCGCCAGGCGCACTCGGAGGGGCGGCTGAATTTCGCCGGCAACGTCGAGGGCGACGACATCTTCAAGGGCAGCGTCGACATCGTCGTGTGCGACGGTTTCGTCGGCAACGTCGCGCTCAAGGCCACGGAGGGCGTGGCGCGCATGCTGACCGGCATGATGCGCGAGGAATTCACGCGCAACCTGGGCACGCGACTGCTGGCGCTGGCTGCGCTGCCGCTGCTGGCGCGCTTTCGCCGCCGCGTGGATCCGCAGCGCTACAACGGCGCCGCGCTGCTCGGCCTGCGCGGACTCGTGTTCAAGAGCCACGGTGTCGCCGACGCCTTCGGCTTCGAGCAGGCGCTGGAGCGTGCCTGCGAGGCCGCGCAGGGGGAGGTCGTGCACGAGATCGAGCGCATCCTGGCCACGCTTCATGCGGCCGCGCCGATCGGGGCCGCCGCGCAGGACGACCGCAGCGACGGCCCGGGCCACATGAACTGAGGGATTGCCGCGACGGGTCGGCGCGTCGCGGCCAGCTCCCAGGCCTTCGTTTTCGCAAACTGGACCGCGATTTCCATGTCGATCTACTCTCGCATCCTCGGCACCGGCAGCTATCTGCCGCCGCAGACGGTCAGCAACGACGAGCTGGCCGCGCGCCTGGCGCGCGACGGCATCGAGACCAGCGACGCCTGGATCGTCGAGCGCACGGGAATCCGCCAGCGCCACTTCGCCGCCGACGGAGTCGGCAGCGTCGACCTGGGAGAACAGGCGGCTCGGCGGGCGCTCGACGATGCCGGGCTGACGCCACAGGACATCGACCTGATCATCGTCGCGACGTCGACCCCGGACATGATCTTCCCGTCCAACGCGGCACTGATCCAGGGCCGCCTGGGCTGCCCCGGCGGCGCCGTGTTCGATGTACAGGCCGTTTGCGCGGGGTTCATCTATGCGCTGAGCGTGGCCGACCAGTTCATCCGCGGCGGCATGGCGCGACGGGCGCTGGTCATCGGCACCGAGGTGTTCTCGCAGATCCTGGATTTCTCCGACCGCGGCACCTGCGTGCTGTTCGGCGACGGCGCCGGCGCGGTGGTGCTCGGCGGCAGCGACGCGCCGGGGGTGCTGGCGACCGCGCTGCACGGCGACGGGCGCCAGGCCGCGATCCTGCGCACTCCGGGACGCATCTGCGGGGGCAAGGTCAGCGGGCACCCCTTCCTGGAGATGGATGGACAGGCGGTGTTCAAGCAGGCCGTGCACGTGCTCGAGAACGTGGCGCGCGAAGTACTCGAGAAGGCCGGGCGCAGCAGTTCCGCGGTGGACTGGATGGTGCCGCACCAGGCCAACATCCGCATCATGCTGCACACCGCGAAGAAGCTCGGCATCCCGCCCGAACGCGTGGTGCAGACGGTGGCGTCGCACGGCAACACCTCGGCCGCTTCCATCCCGCTGGCGCTGGACACCGCGGTGCGCGCCGGACAGATCCGGCGTGGCCAGACCCTGCTGCTGGAGGCCGTGGGCGGGGGCCTGACCTGGGGCGCGGCGCTGATCGATTTCTGACCGCCCGTTGGCGACGGCCCGGGCGGCTGCGGTCCGCGGCCGCCGGCAACGCGCTTTGCGAGAGAACCTCAAGATGAAACCATTTGCCTTCGTGTTTCCCGGCCAGGGTTCGCAGTCGGTCGGCATGCTGGACGCGGTGGGCGCGCACCCGGCGGTGCGCGACACCCTGCGCGAGGCCGCCGACGTGCTGGGCCAGGACGTCGGCGAGCTGATCCGCCAGGGACCGGCCGAGGAACTGAACCTCACCACCAACACGCAGCCGGCGATGCTCACCGCCGGAATCGCGCTGTGGCGCCTGTGGCTGGCCGAAGGCGGCCCCATGCCCGCGCTGGTGGCGGGCCACAGCCTGGGCGAATACACGGCGCTGGTGGCCGCCGGCGCCATCGAGTTCGCCGATGCGCTGCCGCTGGTGCGCTTTCGCGCCGAGGCCATGCAGCAGGCGGTGCCGGTGGGCAGCGGCGGCATGGCCGCGGTGCTGGGGCTCGACGACGAGGCCGTGCGCGAGACCTGCGCGCAGGCCCGCGCCGCCTGCGGCGAGGTCGTCGAGGCGGTGAATTTCAACGCGCCCGGACAGGTCGTGATCGCAGGAACCAAGGCCGCGGTCGAACAGGCATGCGTGCTGCTCAAGGCGCGCGGTGCCAAGCGCGCATTGCCCCTGCCGGTGTCGGCGCCTTTCCACAGCAGCCTGCTGGCCGGTGCCGCCGAGCGCCTCGCCGCCTACCTGGCGAGGGTGCCGGTGGCGTCGCCGCGCATCCCCGTCATCCACAACGTCGACGTGGCGCGCCATGCCGAGCCTGCGGGCATCCGCGCCGCGCTGGCGGCGCAGGCGGCCGGGGCGGTGCGCTGGGTCGAGTGCGTGCAGGCGCTGCGCGACGCGGGCTGCACGCAGATCGTCGAGTGCGGGCCGGGCAAGGTGCTGGCCGGACTCGTGCGCCGCATCGACCCGGCGCTCGAAGGCCATGCGCTGGTCGACTCGGCCAGCGCGCATTCCATCAGGGAGACTCTGCAATGAACGCGAACGCAGGAGTGCTGGCGGGTCAGGTGGCTCTGGTCACCGGTGCCACGCGCGGCATCGGGCATGCCATCGCCACCGGCTTGCTGGCGCAGGGCGCCTACGTGGTCGGCACGGCCACCAGCGACTCCGGGGCCTCCCGCATCCAGGAATCGCTGGGGGATGCCGGCCAGGGCGTGGTGCTCGACGTCAACGACGCCGCGGCGGCCGAGGCGCTGGTCGAGCGCCTCGCCAGGGAGCGTGGCGGCCTGCACGTGCTGGTCAACAATGCCGCCATCACTCGCGACATGCTGGCGTTGCGCATGCGGGACGCGGACTGGGCGGCCGTCATCGACACCGACCTGAGCGCGGTGTTCCGCTTGTGCCGGGCGGCGATCCGCCCGATGATGAAACAGCGAGCCGGACGCATCGTCAACATCACCTCGGTGGTCGGATCCAGCGGCAACCCCGGCCAGGCCAACTACGCGGCGGCGAAGGCCGGCGTGGCCGGCATGACGCGGGCGCTGGCGCAGGAGCTGGGTAGCCGCAACATCACCGTGAACTGCGTCGCGCCCGGCTTCATCGACACCGACATGACCCGCGGGCTCGGCGAGGAGGTCTCGCAGGCGCTGCTGGCGCGCATTCCGCTGGGTCGCCTGGGCCAGCCGCAGGACATCGCACATGCGGTAGGCTTTCTGGTGAGTCCGCAGGCCGGCTACATCACCGGCTGCGAATTGCACGTCAACGGCGGCATGTACATGTGCTGATGCCGCCGCGGGGGCGGATGCTGATTTCCCGATGGCAGCCCGGGCCCGGGTGGATAGAATTCGAAAGCCTTTTTTCTGGAGATTTACATGAGTGATATCGAACAACGCGTCAAGAAGATCATTGCCGAGCAGCTCGGCGTGGCCGAGGACCAGGTCACGAACGAGAAATCCTTCGTCAATGACCTCGGCGCCGACTCGCTGGATACCGTCGAGCTGGTGATGGCGCTGGAAGACGAGTTCGGCATCGAGATTCCCGACGAGGATGCGGAGAAGATCACCACCGTGCAACTGGCGGTGGACTACGCCAAGCAGCATCACAAGGCCTGAGGCCAGCGGGCCGGCGCGCCGCCTCCGGATCGGGGTGAGGCGCTGGCCGCGGCTGGCGGCCCGGGCCGCGACGTGACGCTGCGCGCGTCGCGGTTGCCACGTTTTTCCTGGAGTTTTTCTGCCTTTTCAGCTTTGGCTGCCTGTTTCCTATGACTCTGCGCCGTCGCATCGCCATCACCGGTCTGGGTATCGTTTCTCCCGTGGGCAACTCCGTGGAGACGGCCTGGAGCAACCTGGTCGCCGGCAAGTCCGGAATCGGGCCGATCACCAAATTCGACGCGTCGACCTTCTCCGCGCGCATCGCGGGCGAGGTGCGGGGCTTCGACATCGGTGAGTACATCCCGGTGAAGGAGGCGCGCCACATGGACACCTTCATCCACTACGGGCTGGCGGCGTCGATGCAGGCGGTGCGCGACAGCGGACTCGACGGCGGGTCCGGGGTCGATCCGGAGCGCGTGGGCGTGATGATCGGCTCGGGAATCGGCGGCCTGCCGATGATCGAGCAGACCCATCAGGAATTCATCGATCGCGGTGCGCGACGCATCTCGCCGTTCTTCGTGCCGTCGTCGATCATCAACATGATCTCGGGGCACCTTTCGATCCAGTACGGATTCAAGGGGCCGAACCTGTCGGTGGTGACCGCCTGCACCACGGGTCTGCATGCGATCGGACTGGCCGCGCGCCTGATCGAGAGCGGAGACGCCGACGCGATGATCGCCGGCGGCGCCGAGGCCACCGTGTGCCCGCTGGGCATCGGCGGCTTCGCGTCGGCGCGCGCGCTGTCCACGCGCAACGACGATCCGGAGGCGGCCAGCCGTCCGTGGGACGCCGAGCGCGACGGCTTCGTGCTGGGCGAGGGCGCCGGCGTGGTGATGCTGGAGGACTGGGACCACGCGACCCGGCGCGGCGCGCGCATCTACGCCGAACTGGTCGGTTTCGGCATGAGCGCCGACGCCTTCCACGTCACCGCCCCGAACGTCGACGGCCCGCGCAAGTGCATGGGCGCGGCGTTGCGCAACGCCGGCGTGGCAGCCGACCAGGTGCAGTATCTGAATGCCCACGGCACCTCGACGCCGCTGGGGGACAAGAACGAGAGCGACGCGATCAAGGCGGCCTTCGGCGCCCATGCGTCGCGCCTGGTGGTCAGTTCCACCAAATCCATGACCGGGCACCTGCTCGGCGGAGCGGGTGGCGTCGAGGCGCTGTTCACGGTGCTGGCGCTGCATCGCCAGGTGGCCCCGCCGACCATCAACCTGCGCAACCCGGATCCCGAATGCGATCTGGACTATTGCGCCAACACCGCGCGCGACATGCCCATCGAGTACGCGCTGAAGAACAACTTCGGATTCGGCGGCACCAACGGGTCGCTGCTGTTCCGCCGGGTCTGACGGGGCGGACGCGATGCAGCCCGGGCCGCTGCACGTGCGCGTCGAGCGTTTCGGGCGCTGGCACGCGTGGCTGGCGGCCTTCGACGTCGCGGTTGCCGTGGCCGGTGTGTGGAACGCCTGGCAGTGGTGGGCCGGCGGCAGCCGGCTGGAATTCAACGTGATGGCCGGGTTGTCGCTCGGGGTGTTCCTGATGGTGCTGACGGCGCAGGTCCCGTACTGGAAGATCTCCAGTTTCACGCTGATCCATGACGCTCAGGGTTGGCTGCTGCAGTCCCGGGATCGACGACTGCGCCGCCTGGCGCAGGTGCGTGCGCTGAGCATGCCCGGGCTGCTGCTTGTGCTGGGCATGAGCGAGCGGGGGCGCGAGGTTCTTCCGGTGCCTTCCGACATAGCACCGGCGATCTGGCGGGAATTACGCACGCGCCTCGCTCTTTAACGCGGGCGGGGTTGTAATAGGTCTTTTCGCGTGCCGCGCTCAGGCGGGCCCGTGCGGCGGTTTGCGCGCGGTCCCGGGCGCAGGCGCTTCCCGCCATGCCATGCTGCCGCGCCGCGGCGGTGAGGTGCGGTCAAGGAGTGCGCCGCAGGCTGCGCGACGGACATTCCCGCCCAGCCCAGGCCCCCGTGCACGACAGATCCGACCAGACCCTGGTCCAGCGAGTCCAGAACGGCGACCAGCAGGCCTTCGCGCTGCTCGTGGCCAAGTACCAGCGGCGCATTTTTCGCCTGATCTCGCGTTTCGTCAGCGATCCGGCGACCGCCGAGGACATCGCCCAGGAAACCTTCCTGCGTGCCTACCGGGCGATCGGGCGGTTCCGCGGCGATAGCCAGTTCTACACCTGGCTCTACCGCATTGCGGTCAATACCGCCAAACGAAGCGCGCTCGATGGGGCGCGCAGTCCCGTTTTGCAAGAAAATGCAACTTTCCCGCAGGACGAGGAAACTTTTCCGAAGCAGGAGCAACTAAGCAGCATGGATACCCCTGACGCGGTCATGGCAAGTCGGGAAATCGCCGACACCGTGAACGCCGCGATGGACGCGCTGCCCGAGGAGTTGCGCACCGCCATCGTGCTGCGCGAGATCGATGGGATGAGCTACGACGAGATCGCGCAGGCCATGGGGTGTCCGGTAGGCACCGTGCGTTCGCGCATCTTCCGCGCTCGCGAGGCGATCGCGCGGCAGTTGCGCCCGCTGCTCGGGACCCGCTCCGACGAGCGCTGGTGAGCTGCGTTCGGGGCTGGCAAGCGTGTGCGCACCCGTCGCGCACGCATCGGATCGGCTGCAAGAGGTCAGGTATGCGAAGCAAGGTGGTTGGCGCGCGGTTGCAGGTAGCCATGCCGGCGAGCCCGGGCGTGGCGCCCGAGGCCACGCGTGAGCGTGTATCGGCGCTGATGGATGGCGAGTCGCCGCCGGGCGGCGCCGACGACGACGCGGCGTGGGAGGCCCTGCTGCACGATCCGCAGGCCCGCGCCGCGTGGCTCGAGTACCACCGCATCGGCGACTGGATGCGTAGCGCACGGAACCATGTCGAGTTCGACGAACAGGCCTTCATGGAGCGCCTCAGCGCACGCCTGCGCGACGAACCCGTGCAGTTCGCCCCCACGACGCGGGCCGTGCGCGGCGCAGCGCGCTGGTTGCGACAGCTGCCGCGAGCCGGCGCTCTGGGCGCATCGCTGGCGGCGGCGATCGCGCTGATGGTGATGGGCGATGTCAACATGCAGCGCGAAACCCCGCGGGTGCGGCTGGCGGCGACCGCGCCCGACGTGATGGCGTCGCACAAGCTGGCGGCGGACGAATCGGAGCCGGGGGAACTGGGGCGCACCGGATCGCTGGCCTGGGTGTCGCTGCGCATTCGTCCGCCCGGTCCGCGCTCGCAGGCGCTGGGCACCGCGCCCGGACCCACGCAATTGCACGCGCTGCTGTCCGCGCTGCGCTACGTCCAGCCGCTGCCGCTGCTGGGTCCACCGCGCGACAACCCGCTGCGCTGAGGCTTCGCGCTGCCGCGTCCGGCGCGCGGCGAGCTATGCTCGCGGCGGACCGCGCGCGTGCTGCGTGCGCCGCGGCCGCGATTGCAATTCCCAGGGAGAGTCTGTCGTGGAACTTGGTGGGCAACAAATGCGCCTCGGCATGCGTGCCTGGCGTTCGTCGGCCGCGGCCGTGTCGGACGCCGCGGTGCTTCGGCGCCACCTGGCGAGGTTCGCGCTGGGCGTGTGCATCGGCGCCGCGCCATGGTCCGCGCAGGCCGCAACGGCCGCAAGGGCCGCGGCAGCGGCGCCACGGCGCGCCGAGCCTCCGCTGCTGGTCGCGCTGCCGGACTTCACACGTCTGGTGCAGCAGGTCGGTCCCTCGGTCGTGAACATCCGCACCTACACCCGCGCGCAGAGTCCCGAAGCGCTGCAGGACGAGCAGACGCGCGAATTCCTGCGTCGTTTCTTCGGCATTCCGCTGCCGCCCGGTGATTCCGGCGCGGACCAGCAGCAGCCGGATGAGCGTCCGCTGGGAGTCGGCTCGGGCTTCGTGCTGGAGTCCGATGGTTACGTGCTGACCAATGCGCATGTGGTCGACGGGGCTGAACGCATCGTCGTCACGCTGGCCGACCACCGCGAGTTCACGGCGCGACTCATCGGTGCCGATGCGCGCACCGATGTGGCGCTGCTGAAGATCGCCGCGACCGGGCTTCCGGCCGTGCGCATCGGCGACTCCAGCCGCGTGCAGGTAGGGGAATGGGTCGTGGCCATCGGCTCGCCCTTCGGGCTCGACAACACGGTGACGGCCGGGATCGTCAGCGCCAAGGCGCGCGACACCGGCGACTACACGCCGCTGATCCAGACCGATGTGGCGGTGAACCCGGGCAATTCCGGCGGACCGTTGATCGACATGCGCGGTCAGGTGGTCGGCATGAATTCGCAGATCTACAGCCGCACCGGCGGGTTCATGGGCATTTCCTTCGCGGTGCCGATCGACCAGGCCATCGCGGTCGCTCGGCAGCTTCAGTCCACCGGGCACGTGGTTCGAGGCAAGATCGGCGTCGCGCTCGACAGCGTCAGCCGTGAGCTTGCGCAGTCGCTGGGGCTCGAAGGCCCGCAAGGCGCGCTGGTCGCCGGCGTGGAGCCGGGTGGCGCCGCCGACGCCGCCGGCGTGCGAGCGGGGGACATCATCCTGGCGATCGACGGCCACGAGGTGCAGCGCTCCAGCGATCTGCCGCGCCTGGTCGGCTCGATCCGGCCAGGCAGCCGCGTGCCGCTGCGGGTGTTCCGTCTGGGCCATGTACTGCAGCTGCAGGTCACCGTGGGGTCGTGGAGCGACAAGCCGCAGCCCGGCCGGCAAGCCCCGCGTTCGCCGGCCGCGCGCAGCCCGCTGGGAATCGGCGTCGTCGACCTGAACTCCGAGCAGCGCAGCGAACTCGGCCTGCGCTCCGGCGTGATGGTCGAGACCACCGATGGCTACGGCGCGGCGGCCGGCTTGCGGGTGGGCGACGTCCTCGTGGCGATGAACAACGTCGAGCTGCAAAGCGCCGCGCAGTTCGCATCGCTGAGCAGCGCGCTGGCCGCGGACAGGCCGGCGGTGTTGCTGGTCAGGCGGGGTTCCGAGGCGCATTACGTGCTGCTACGGCCACGCAAGCTTTCTGAGTAAAATTTGTTTTATCCTAGAAATATTGAAATTTTATTTGCTAAAAACCCGGCGTTCGCAGCATAAGCCTGCGAGCTCCGGGCGGCTTCGGCAACGTTTGTTTCGAAGGCCCCATGCCGGCCCTGCCGGTGTCGCTGGCCGGCCCCCCCGGCCGGCTTAAAATGGAGGCCCAACAAGCAGTTGCCAAACGATTTTGTTGGTAGGCGCGACGCGAATGGCCGCGCCTTTTTTTTGTCCAGCCCTCGACCGGCGCGCACGCCGCAGGGTGGGCCCAGTCTCTCAGCGCATGCAACAGATCCGCAACTTTTCGATCATCGCCCACATCGACCACGGCAAGTCCACGCTGGCCGATCGTCTGATCCAGCGCTGTGGGGGGCTTTCGGATCGGGAAATGGAAGCGCAGGTGCTGGACTCGATGGACCTGGAGCGCGAGCGCGGGATCACCATCAAGGCGCAGACTGCCGCGTTGAGCTACCAGGCCCGCGACGGCCGGGTCTACCAGCTCAACCTGATCGACACCCCCGGGCACGTCGATTTCAGCTACGAGGTCAGCCGTTCGCTGTCGGCCTGCGAAGGCGCGCTGCTGGTGGTGGACGCCAGCCAGGGTGTCGAGGCGCAGACGGTGGCCAACTGCTACACCGCGATCGAACTGGGTGTCGAGGTCGTCCCCGTGCTGAACAAGATGGATCTGCCGCAGGCGGATCCCGACGGGGCGCGCAAGGAAATCGAGGACGTGATCGGACTGGATGCCTCGGATGCGCTGCTCGCCAGCGCGAAGACCGGCATGGGCATCGACGACATCCTGGAAGCGGTGATCGCGCGTATTCCGCCGCCGAAGGGCGATCCGCAGGCGCCGCTGAAGGCA
>JAJYTY010000054.1:0-1576 GCA_021792835.1 Pseudomonadota bacterium | reverse complement strand
CTGAAGGCATTGATCATCGACTCCTGGTATGACAGCTACGTCGGCGTGGTCATGCTGGTGCGTGTGTTCGACGGGGTGTTGCGGGTGCGCGAGCGCATCCAGCTGATGGCCACGGGTGCCCAGTACTCCTGCGAGCAGATCGGGGTGTTCACGCCCAAGTCGGTGGCGCGCCAGCAGTTGTCGGCCGGCGAGGTCGGCTTCGTGATCGCCGGCATCAAGGAGCTCAAGGCGGCGCGCGTGGGCGACACGCTGACCCTGGCGTCGCGCCCGGCGCAGCAGCCGCTGCCAGGGTTCAAGGAGGTGCAACCGCAGGTGTTCGCGGGACTGTACCCGGTCGAGTCGAACCAGTACGACGCGCTTCGCGACGCGCTGCAGAAGCTGCAGCTCAACGACGCGGCGTTGCGCTTCGAGCCGGAGGTCTCGTCGGCGCTGGGATTCGGATTCCGCTGCGGCTTCCTCGGGCTGCTGCACATGGACATCGTGCAGGAGCGCCTGGAGCGCGAGTACGACATGGACCTGATCACCACCGCGCCGTCGGTGGTGTACCAGGTGCAGTTGCGCGACCGCACCACGCTGACCGTGGACAACCCGTCGAAGATGCCCGAGGTGGGGCGCATCGAGTCGATCCTGGAGCCGATCGTCACCGTCAAGCTGTTCATGCCCCAGGAGTACGTGGGCGCCGTCATGACCCTGTGCAACGCCAAGCGCGGAGTCCAGACCAACATGTCGTACATGGGGCGCCAGGTGCAGCTGAGCTACGAGATGCCGCTGGCGGAAATCGTGCTGGACTTCTTCGACAAGCTCAAGTCGATCTCGCGCGGCTACGCGTCGATGGACTACAGCTTCCTCGAATACCGGGCGGCCGACGTCGTGAAGGTCGACATCCTGATCAACGGCGAGCGGGTCGACGCGCTGTCGCTGATCGTGCACCGCTCGCAGAGCCAGTATCGCGGACGCGAGGTGGCTGCGAAGATGCGTGAGCTGATCCCGCGCCAGATGTTCGATGTCGCGATCCAGGCCGCGATCGGGGCCAACATCATCGCCCGTGAGACAATCAAGGCCATGCGAAAGAACGTATTGGCCAAGTGCTACGGCGGTGACATCACGCGCAAGCGCAAGTTGCTGGAAAAGCAGAAGGCCGGCAAGAAGCGCATGAAACAGATCGGCACCGTCGAGGTGCCCCAGGAGGCCTTCCTGGCCATCCTGAAAGTCGAAGACTGACCCCTTCCCGCCTACCACGCTGCGTTCCATGGAACAACCGGCCGTCAATTTCACGCTGCTGCTTTTCGTGTTGCTGGTGGTCACCGGCCTGTTCTGGATCGCCGAACGCCTGCGCTTCGCGCGCCAGCGCGTGAGCGCCGCCGAGACCGCCGTGTCGGCGCTGCGGCGGCGGCGCGACGAATTGCAGCAGCAGGGCATCAGCCCCGATGCATCGCTCAGCGACGAGAGCATCTCGGCCACCCGCGAGCGCCTGCTGCGCCAGCCCTGGTGGCTGGAGTGGACGGCCGGGCTGTTTCCGGTGATCGCCTTCGTGTTCGTGCTGCGTTCCTTCGTCGCCGAGCCCTTCAAGATCCCG
>JAJYTY010000291.1 GCA_021792835.1 Pseudomonadota bacterium | reverse complement strand
ATGCTCCAGGTCATCGAGGCTTTCGCCGCAGCGCTGCAGGCTGTCGAGCAGCCCCCGGCAATCCAGCGCGCTGCCGGCACGCGCGGCCAGCTGCCCGCTGGCGTCGACGGGGACCCCCGCCGGCATGGCCATGCCCGGGAACAGGTCCGCGGCATCGACCGCGCAGCCCGGGCGCGCCAGGATCACCGCGCGCTCCACCAGGTTCTCCAGCTCGCGCACGTTGCCCGGCCACGGGTGCGCGCGCAGCGCGGCATAGGCGTGGTCGGTGAGCAGCGGCACCGGCTTGCCGTGCAGCGCGGCGAATCGCTCGAGCATCGCGCCCGCCAGCGCCTCGATGTCGTCCGGTCGCTCACGCAGCGGGGGGATGTGCACCGGGTACACGTTGACCCGGTAGTACAGGTCGGCGCGAAAGCGCCCCTCGGCCACCGCGGCCTGCAGGTCGCGGTTGGTCGCCGCGACCACGCGCACGTCGACCTTGCGCGCCTGCGTCGCCCCGAGGCGCTCGACCTCGCCCTCCTGCAGCACGCGCAACAGCTTGGCCTGCGCCTGCGGCGGCAGCTCGCCGATCTCGTCGAGGAACAGCGTGCCGCCGTCGGCGCGCTCGAAGCGCCCCGCGCGCGCCGCCTGAGCCCCGGTGTAGGCCCCCTTCTCGGCGCCGAACAGCTCCGATTCGAGCAACTCGTGCGGGATCGCCGCGCAATTGACCGCCACGAAGGGCTTGGCGGCGCGCGCGCTCAGCGCATGCAGCGCGCGCGCGAAGCGCTCCTTGCCGACCCCCGTCTCCCCGGTCAGCAGTACCGTGACGTTGGTGCGCGCTCCCGTCTGCAACAGTCCGAAGGCGCCGCGGAACGCCTCGGACTGTCCGATGAGCTGCGTGCGCTCGGCGTCGGGTGCGACTTCCAGGCGCAGCGACTCCACCTGGGTCTGCAGCTCCTGCATGGTGCGCAGCAAGGAACCCGGCTCGAAGTACGAAGCGAGGTCCTCGGCGTCCTCCCACTCCTCGCGCGGCTTGCCGACGATATGGCAGCAGGGGTCGCCGCGGCCGACGCAGGCGACTTCCTTGTACAGCACGGGCCGCCCCATGAAGGCGCTGGTGTAGCCCGAGGCATAGCCGATGAGCATCCAGCACACCGGATGCTGCTGCACCCCGAAATCGCGCTTGTGGGTCTCCGCCTCCCAGGAATGCACCCACTGGAACTCGCCGTGGTAGCGCCCGGTGTCGGGGTCGGCCTCGAAGGCCAGCGGGGTCACCTGCACGGCACCCTCGAGCATGTGCAGCTGCGGGCCGACCACGAACATCTCGTACAGGCTCGCATGCGGACGGATCTGCCGCGCCAGCGCGGCGTCGCGCTCGCCGGCGGCGAATCCGGCACGGGTGAACAGCCGTCGCGACTCGTCGGGGCCGACCCCCAGCATCAGTTCCTTGCGCAGCGCGCCCAGCGCCGCGGTGTGCACCAGGACCATGCGCTGCCCGGCCAGCCAGATGCGCCCGTCCCCGGCCGAGAAGTGGATCAGCCGACGCAGATCGGCATCGCTGGGCAGCGGGGGAAGCTTGGACTTGCTCATGGCATTTCGTCGAGATTTTGCCGCAGCCAAAGGTTCAGCCAGCTTAGGACGGATTTCACGATTTCGTCAAATCAACGCAGATCCACTTACTGAAATCATCAAAGAAGGCCATTTCCCTGGGGATTCGCCGACACAATTCAACGCTTCATGGCCTCGGGTTAACCCTGGAACATCGACGTCCAAGCGAACAACGCCTGAGTGTTTTCCCTGAATTCTCGAGACTTTTCGACCAAGGCCCGATGAACTGGCACGGATGCTGCTGCTGTGGCGGGGCACAAACGGGAGATGCAACGTGAGTCCGTCCAGTTCCATCGAGCAGGAATCCGGCGAATTCGATCCGCGGCGGCGCTTCGTGCGGGTCACCGGGACCAGCCGGCACGGCTTCGTCGAGTTCGAGTTCAGCATCGGCAGCCCCGAGCTGTGCGTGGAACTGATGCTGCCGCCGGCAGCCTTCGACGAATTCTGCGCCGCGCAGGCGGCCCGCCGCCTCGACCCGGCGGCAACCGATCGGCTTGCCTGACCCGCGCCGCGCATCCCGGCACGACAACCCCCGAGGAGACACATCCATGACCCTGGACCTGAAGACGGTGGACATCAAGCCACTGCGCCACACCTACGCCCACGTGGCCAAGTACATCGGCGGCGACAAGAACGCCTCGCGCTACCAGGAGGCCACGCTGGGCGCGCAGCCGGAGACCAACTTCCACTACCGGCCCACGTGGGACCCGGCGCACGAGCTGTTCGACGCATCGCGCAGCGCCATCCGCATGCGCGACTGGTACGCGCTGCGCGACCCGCGGCAGATGTACTACGCCAGCTGGACCATGACCCGCGCGCGCCAGCAGGACGCGATGGAAGCGAATTTCGAGTTCGTCGAGTCGCGCGGCATGGTCGACATGATCCCCGCCGCGCTGCGCGAGCGCACGCTGCAGGTGCTGGTTCCGCTGCGTCACGCCGCGTGGGGCGCGAACATGAACAACGCGCAGATCTGCGCCGTCGGCTGGGGCACGGCGTTCACCGCGCCGGCCATGTTCCACGCGATGGACAACCTGGGCGTGGCGCAGTTCCTCACCCGGCTCGCGCTGCTGGTCGGCGGCCCCGAGGAGCTCGACCGCGCGAAGTCGGCGTGGATGGACGCCGCGTCCTGGCAGCCGCTGCGCCGCTACGTCGAGGACACGCTGGTGCTGCAGGACCCGGTGGAGCTGTTCGTGGCGCAGAACGCCGTGCTCGACGGACTGCTGTACCCGCTGGTCTACGACGCCTTCGTCGACGACCACGTGGCGCTGGCCGGCGGCAGCGCGGTGGCCATGCTCACCGCCTTCATGCCCGAGTGGCACGACGAGAGCGCGCGCTGGATCGACGCCGTGCTCAAGACCATGGCCGGCGAGTCCGACGACAACCGCGCGCTGCTGCTGCAGTGGGCGCGCAAATGGGAAGGCCTGGCCGCGGCCGCGCTGCAGCCGCTGGCCGAGCTGGCGCTTGGAAACAGCGGCGCCGGCGCGCTCGACGAATCCCGCCAGCAATTGCGCGCGCGCCTGGCCAAGGCCGCGCTGGATCTGTGACCCCGTCCCGAGACCCATCGCCATGTCCAACGTATTCATCGCGCTGCAGACCAACGAGGAAACCCGCCCCGTGATCG
>JAJYTY010000290.1 GCA_021792835.1 Pseudomonadota bacterium | reverse complement strand
CAGCCTGTGCAACACCTACACCGAGGCCGAGGTCTGCGCCACCTGCGCCGACGAGCGCCGCGACCGCCGCCAGCTGTGCATCGTCGAGACCCCGGCGGACCAGTCGGCGGTCGAGCAGTCGATGGGCTATCGAGGCCTGTACTTCGTGCTGATGGGCCGACTGAGCCCGCTGGACGGCATGGGGCCGAAGGACATCGGTCTCGATCGCCTGGTGCAGCGCCTGCGCGCAGGCTCGGTGGAGGAGATCATCCTGGCCACCAACTTCACCAACGAGGGCGAAGCCACCGCGCATGTGATCGCCGAGACCCTGCGCCCGCTGGACTTGCGCATCACGCGCCTGGCGCGCGGCGTGCCCTCGGGCGCCGAACTCGAATACGTGGACCTGGGCACCATCGCGCGCGCGCTGGTGGACCGGCGCGGCGCCTGAGCCGGGCGACCGCGATCCGCGCATGAACCCGGACACCGGCGATGCGGCGCAGCGCCGCGACGACCTGCCTTCGCTGTACCTGATCACCCCGCAGCCCGGCGACGAGCGCCGCGCCTTCGTGCGGGCGCTGCAAGCCTCGCTGGACGGGCTGCGCGTACGGCACGGCGAGCCGGCGCTCGTGCAGTTGCGCGTGCACGGACTGGAGCCCGCGGCTCGCGACGCCCTGGCGCGTGAGGTCCTGCAATGCTGCCGGGACCATGGCGCGCGCCTGTTGCTCGGTGCGGGCGCATGGCAGGGCGGGTCCACGGCGAGGCTTTTCGAGCTGGGTGCCGACGGGGTGCACCTGCCGGCGCGCATGCTGGCGTCATGGCGCGAGGCCGATACGCCGCGCGGGCAGTTGCTGGCGGCCTCCTGTCACGACCTGCCGCAACGGCTGCGGGCGCAGGCACTGCACGCGGACCTGGTGACGCTGTCGCCGGTGCTGCCGACGGCCAGCCATCCGGGTGCCACGACCCTGGGATGGTCGGGGCTGGCGCGGCTTTGCCACGACGCGGTACCCGCGGTCTATGCGCTCGGAGGCGTGGGCCCGCGCCATCTCGAGGCGGCGCGCGCCGCGGGCGCGCACGGGGTCGCGGGGATCCGCGCCTTCTGGGCGTGCAACGCGTAATATGCGCGAATTCGCATTTACGAAAATGTCTACCCATGCCGATGCGTCGTCGTGAGTTCCTGCACCTCGCGTGCTCCGCCGCGCTGGCGGCGCCGACCATGGCGCAAGCCGCGCCCGCCGCTGCCGCTGTCGGGAAGGGCAGCCTGCAGTTGTGGGCAGGCGATCCGCGCCAGCATGGGCACGTCGATGGCGCCGGCTCGCAGGCCCGATTCTTCGATCCGCGCGGGCTGTGCACCGACCCGCGCAGTGGCGACGTGCTGGTGGCCGACGCCGCCAACGCCATGGTGCGCAGCATCACGCCGGCCGGCGTGGTCAGCAGCGTCGCCGGGGTTGCCGAATTGCGCAAGACCGTCGAGGGCCCGGTCGCGAAGGCCGGCTTCGTCGGACCCGACGCGTTGACCGTCGGCCCCGACGGCACCTTGTACGTCAGCGATTCCTATGCCAACACCCTGCGCGTGGTGCGCGACGGGCAGGTCACCCTGCTGGCCGGCGCGGATCAGCTGCCCGGCTATGCCGACGGCCCCGGCCCGCAAGCGCGCTTCAACCATCCGGTGGGGATCACCTTCGATACGCACCGCGGCGTGCTGCTGGTGGCCGATTCCTACAACCACACCATCCGCCTGGTCGGGCGTGAAGGGCATGTCGGCACCCTGGCCGGCACACCGGGAATCAGCGCCCACCGCGACGGTCCGGTGTCACAGGCGCTGTTCAACACTCCGGTGGGAATCGCCGTGGCCGCCGACGGCAGCGTCTATGTCAGCGAATACTATAACCACGACGTGCGGCGCATCGACCCGCACGGCATGGTCTCCACCGTCGCCGGAGTCCCCGGCAAGCCGGGAGACGTCGACGGACCGGCGCGTCGGGCGCTGTTGCGGCGTCCGCAGCAGATCTGCTTCGACGCCGCAGGCGCGCTGTACATCGCCGACTCGGGCAATCTCAAGTTGCGCCGCCTCGGCCGCGACGGCGTGCTGCGCAGCGTGGCCGGGCGCGCGGACGGCCAGATGGCCCAGCCGGGGCCGCTGCCCGCCTCGTTGGGCTCGCCCTACGGCGTGGCTCCCGGACCGGCGGGCAGCATCGCGGTGAGCAGCGGCGAGGCGGTGCTGCTGGTTCGCCTGGCCTGAAGCGCGGGCCGAAGGGCTTCCCGCCTCAATCCCTGCCGGGCATGGCCGGCTGCGCGGTCGCGAAGCGACTCAGGTCGACCGTGGGCGCCTGCTTCCAGCCGCGCTTGCGGTGCTCGACCACCACGTTGGTGTAGATGCCGCCGCGCACGTACCACTGCGCCGTCACGCGCAGGTAGCGCGGCGCGATCGCCTTCACCAGGTCGTCGAGGATGGTGTTGGTCACCTTCTCGTGGAAGGCGCCCTTGTCGCGGTAGCTCCACATGTACAGCTTCAGGCTCTTGAGTTCCACGCACTTGCGATCCGGGATCATGTCGAGGTCGATGCGCGCGAAATCGGGCTGCCCGGTCAGCGGGCACAGGCACGTGAACTCCGGCACCTGCATGTGGATGTGGTAGTCGCGAGCCGGAGCAGGGTTCGGGAAGGTCTGCAGGGTCTTGCTGGGCTGGGTGCTCATGGGGTGTTCATGGAGTGCTCATGGGGCGCTCGGTGACGCGGGTAAACAAGGCATTATCGGGCACCCGGACGGACGCCGCGGCGCGCGCGGATGCTATCATGCCCGGAAGCCGCGAATGCCGCTTATTTTCCGTTTTAAATCAAATAGTTGAACACGAATCAGTCCTGTGCGCCTGTCCACCATCAAGCTCGCCGGCTTCAAGTCCTTCGCCGAGCCGGCGGCCTTCAACCTGCCGGGCCGGCGAGTCGGGGTGGTCGGTCCCAACGGCTGCGGCAAATCCAACATCATCGATGCCGTGCGCTGGGTGCTCGGCGAATCGCGCGCGGCCGAGCTGCGAGGCGACTCGATGCTCGACGTGATCTTCAACGGTTCCGGATCGCGCAAGCCGGCGGGGCGCTGCAGCGTCGAACTGGTGTTCGACAACAGCGACCACCGCGTCAGCGGCAGCTTCGGCCAGTACACCGAGATCGCGGTCAAGCGCGTGCTCACGCGCGACGGCGGTTCGAGCTATTTCATCAACAACCAGCCGGTGCG
>JAJYTY010000289.1 GCA_021792835.1 Pseudomonadota bacterium | reverse complement strand
TGATGCTCAACACCGGGCTGTACCAGCTGATGAACTGGACCATGACCCTCGACGGCCTGCTGTTCTGGTGGCTGGTGGTCGACCCGCGCCCGAGTCCACCGGCACACATGCGCCCGGGCTTGCGCATTTTCCTGCCGGTGATCGGCATGCTGCCGCTGATGCTGCTGGGGGCCGTGCTGGCGCTGACCAGCACCGACTGGTATCCGATCTACACGCTGTGCGGACGCGCGGTGGTCGGCCTGAGCGCGATGAGCGACCAGCATATCGGCGGGCTGATCCTGTGGATGCCGGCGTCGGCCGTCAACGTCCTCGCGGCGATGATCGCGCTGCGTCACTGGATCGCGCTGTCCGAACGCAAGGAAACCGTCAGGCGGGCGCGCGAGCGTGAGCGCGAGAACGCGCGCCCGCGCTCCGCCCCCGCGGGCGCGCGCCTCGACCTCGAGGTCAGGCGCGGCTGAAGGAGCCGAACCACGACGGCACGTCGGCGGCGCCCGACAGTGCGCTGCCGTGGCCGTACAGGCTGGCCAGGAAAGTGCCGCGGTGGCTGGCCCCCGGCACGGCAACCCCGTGCGTGACCGCTCCGGTGCTGGCCAGCATCATCTTGACCAGCTCCGGGTTCAGGGCCTCGTCGGCCAGCCCGTAGTAGAAGGCGCTCGGCGCCCGGTGCATCGCGAAGGTCGTGCTGTTGCTCGCGGCGTGGCGCAGGAACTCGCTGTTCACGTCGTGGGTGTAGCGCTCGAAGAATCCGTCGATCAGCAGCTGATCCGGGGCCGGAACGCGCTTGAGCATGGCCGGCGGCAGCGTGTAGTCGCGCCAGTAGGTGCGCGCCAGCTCCAGGTGCTCGGGCCGCACCGCGGCTTGCATCAGGTGCGGCAACTTGTAGTAGTAGCCGTAGCTGCCCAGCGCGATGATCAGGCAGGGGGTGGCCCACACCGGAAGCGGCGGATAGGGGTGCCCCTTGGGCGACGCGAAGGCCAGGGCTCCGGAGAAGTAGCGCAGCGAATCCGGCAGGTTGTTGAACGGGCTCTGCGCGGCCACTGCGTCGACGCGCAGGCCGCGCTGCTGCAGTTCCAGGCTCAGCCACTGGGTGTTCAGCGCCCCCTGCGACCAGCCGTTGAGGAACAGGGCCGAGCTGTGCAGTCCCAGCGACTTCAGCGCCGCGATGCCGGCGTACAGCATGTCGGCACTGCAGCGCGCCGAAGCGTCCTTGACCAGGTAGGCCTCGACGTCGCTGCCGCGGTACGGCCCCTTGCCGAGATAGTCGGCGGCGATGACCGCATAGCCCTGCCCGGCCAGCCGGTGCAGGTTGAACAGGGTCTCGATCGAGTCGACGTTGTCGCGCAGCTGGTAGCCCGGCTCGCCCAGGCGCAGCAGGCCGGACGGAACCTGGTCGAAGGACAGGATGGTCCCATGCTGCCACGACACCAGCGGCAGCGCGCCCTTCACTCCGCGCGGCACCGCCAGCAGCCCGCTGATGCGCACGCGCCGGCCGGTCTCCGGCACCGTCATGGACGTGCTGATGCGGCGCAACACCACGTCGAAACGCGCGGCGTGGCGTTGCGGCTCGTAGGCCGGCAGGAACCCATGTTCGTTGAATACCGGGTAGAAGCTGGCCGCGAGTTCGTCGAGGCGCTTGCGCTCCAGCACCACGGCATCGCCGAGCTCGAAAGCCTCGGCGGCGTGGGAGCCGGCTGAAGCGGCCCCTGCCGCCAGGCTCGGCGTGATTCCCGTCGCACCGGTGACCGCGAGCGCGGCGACGGAGCGGCCGATACTGCCCAGGACCTGCCTGCGCGCGGGTCGCGCGACGCGGTCGTCGACCGGGTGCGCGGCTGCGGGGGCGTTTGCTGCCGCGCTTGCGGGCGCGACGGCCGATGCGTGGGCGGCGGTGGGAGCGGAGGTGGGGGGCGTCGGATCGGACATTCGAAGGGCCTCGTCAGTCGTGGATGAGTTGCCGCAGATCGTGGGTGATCTGCGCCGGCTTCGACGCTTCGGACCCGATCAGGCGTCCGCGACCCTTCGCGTCGAAGATGTAGATGGCCGCGCTGTGGTCGACGACATAGTTGCCGTACTTGTCTTTCTGGCCATAGTCAAAGGCGACGTGATAGCGCTTGGTCACGTCCCGGATCTGCTGCATCGAGCCGGTCAGGCCCACCGCCCGCGGGCTGAAGGCCCGCGTGTACGCCTGCAGCACCTGCGGCGTGTCGCGTGCCGGGTCGACCGAGATGAACAGGATGCGCACGTCCCGGGCCTCGCTGCCCAGCTGCTGCACGGACTCGGCCAGGTGGGACATGGTCAGCGGGCACACGTCGGGGCAATGCGTGTAGCCGAAGTACACGATGTCCACCGTGCCCGCGAAATCAGCCGCCGTCACCGGCTTGCCGTTGTCATCGACCAGGTTGAATTTCAGGTTGGGCAGGACGGTGCTGACGTCGTCGAGATCCCAGTGCAGCTTCCTGCTGCAGGCGCCCAGCAACAGCAGCGCAGACAGCAGCGCCACCGCCGCGCGCATCCAGCGGCTGGTACGTAAGTTCATGCTCGAGGCAACGGGGGTAGGAACGTCGGCGCCAGGCGGCGCCGGACCAAGGCTCAAGGCTCCATGCTAGCTCGCCCGGCGCGCAGCGGCGCAGCGCGCCGGCCCCCGGTCGCGCGCCGGGCAGGGTCTTGCCGGGTCGCGGCACGCAAGCGCCGCGCGGCCGCCCGCTCAGTGCACCGTGCGCTCGAACACCAGGCGCCCGTCGACCACGTCGACCGGTACCACCGACTTCGGCCCGAAGCGCCCTTCCAGCAGCAGGCGCGACAGCGGATTCTCCAGCTCGCTCTGGATCGCCCGCTTCAGCGGGCGCGCGCCGAACACCGGATCGAAGCCAGCCTTCGCCAGCTGCGCCAGCGCCGCCGGCGACACCTCGAGCCGGATGTCCATCTGCGCCAGCCTGCGTTCCAGCGAACCCAGCTGGATGCGCGCGATGCCCTCGATCTGCGACTGGTCGAGCGCGTGGAACACCACCACCTCGTCGATGCGGTTGAGGAACTCAGGCCGGAAATGCTGCTTGACCTCCGCCCACACCGCGTCGCGGATCGCCTGCTGCGGCTCGCCGGCCATGCTCATGATGTGCTGCGAACCCAGGTTCGAGGTCATCACGATCACCGTGTTCTTGAAGTCCACGGTGCGGCCCTGGCCGTCGGTCAGGCGCCCGTCGTCGAGCACCTGCAGCAGCACGTTGA
>JAJYTY010000288.1 GCA_021792835.1 Pseudomonadota bacterium | reverse complement strand
GGCCACGAGCATCGGCATGCAGCACGCGCTGGTCGGCGCCGACACCTTGTGGCGCATCGAGGTGTTCAACAGCTTGCAGGAGGCCGCCGCCGGGGCGATTCGGGAAGGGGTGGCCGATACGGCACTGCGGGAACGGGCCACTCGGGTCATCAGCAGTCGGATCTTCCTCGACATGCAATACCGGATCGCCTGCTTCCGGCGAGTCGACGACAGCATTTTCACGGCCATCGCGCAAATCGACGAAGTGGCGATCAAGACCACCAATCTGCCGGACCTGGTGCACGGCGTGTTGTCCGCGATCGCGGCGGTCGAAGGTGATATCTCCGGACTCTTCGGCAGATCCGACGCGCAGGGCCTGCTGCAAATCGAGGCATCCGTCGGCAGGCACGCGGAGCTGTATCACGAGGCGCTCGGCAGCCCGGACGCTCCCCCGAAATCGCTGCGGGAAACGGACGGTGTGGCGCCCTCGCCCATCCAGCGGGCCTGGTCGACCGGAAGCATCGTGATTGTCCCGTCGTGGGCCGCCGACCCGTCGCTGGGGCCGTGGCAAGAGGTCGGGCTGGGGATCGGCTTTCGCTCCGGCGTCGCGATTCCGCTGCTGGATCGCTCGGGCCAGTCGATCGCGCTGTTCAACCTCTACAGCTCGTGGCCCGGATATTTTTCATCCCGCAGGATTCGGCACTTTCTCACCCACGCCCAGAAGATCCTGAGCCACGGGCTGCAGCAACGCCCGCAGCCGCGGGTAGTCGTCCTCTCGGAGCAGCGGCGATACCTCCAGCTGCTGCGGCGCGGACGCGTGCGCATGCTCTACCAGCCCGTCGTCAACCTGCGGGACGGACAAGTCGCCAAGTTCGAAGCCCTGGCACGCCTTGCCGACGACGACGGCACCCTGATCGCGCCCGCCGAGTTCCTCCCGACCTTCGGGGAAGCAGAGCTGCTCGGTCTTTTCGAGCAGGGCTTCCAACAGGCGCTGCAGATGCGCGCCCAGTTCGAGGCACAGGCGCTACCGCTTCAACTCGGGCTGAACTTCCCTCCCGAAGGATTCATCGATCCTCGCTATGAGCAAGTCCTGTTCGCGACCCTCGCGGCCAGTGGCGTCGATCCGCGCTGGCTGACCCTCGAAATTCTCGAGCACGGCGACCTCGGCGCAAGCGACACCCGTGTCCGGGGCTTCCTGACCCGCCTGCGCGACGCCGGAATCCGGATCGCGCAGGATGACCTGGGCTCGGGCCATAGTTCCCTGCTGCGGCTCGAGCAATTCGCCTTTGATGCGGTCAAGATCGACCAGGGACTGGTGCGCGGCGCGATGGCCGAGCCGCAGCACGCACTTGAGTTCATCCTGCACCTCACGCGCCTGTCGCATGCCCGGGGACTGCCCGTGACGGTCGAAGGACTGGAAAATGCCGGCCTGGTGGAGGCGGCCACGCTGCTTGGCGCCGATTACGGCCAAGGCTACGCGATCGCTCGCCCCATGCCGGCGCCGGAGGTCGTGCCGTGGGCGCTGAGCTGCCCGCATGCGGCCACGCCAGCCGTGCGCACGCACCTGGGCGCCATGGCGGGCCACATTCTCTGGGACCTGGAATTCAGCGCCATCGAGCGCTGGCCGCAGCTGCGGGAAGCGTTCCTCGCCCTGCCCTCGTGCCTGGACCGCTTCATCGAGCACAACCACCTGCACGGCGGGCCGCTCGATCAGGCGCAGAAGCAAAATCGCGCGATCGCGATGAACGGCGCCCGCACCAGGCTCTACAGGGAATCACGGCGCAAGGTACTGGAACTGCTGCGCGAGCACTGGCGCAACGCGACGTGATGGTTGCCGGCATTCAGCACCGCCTGCAGGCGCCAGGCTGAAACGGTCCGGCAGGTTCCGCGGGGGCCGTTGTGGCCTCGCACGGCGCAAGATCACGCATGGCGGAAGCGGTGTTTGCTGGACTTGTGGGAAGCGATCATGGCAAGAGCCAGCCTGGGGGTCAAGGAAGTCGAGATGCCCCTGGGCCGCTTCGCCGATCTGACGCTGGCGCAGGCGCTGATCGAGGCCAGGCGCGCCGGCTCGAAGAACCCCAGGCACGCGCAGCAGTGGGGGAACATACTGGAGGCATATGCGTAAACCCGCAGCGGACGGTCGTATGCTAAAAACCACGTGGGGTTCGTGGCGGCCTACCCTGTCTGGACGACATCCACTCACATAGCGAGAAAACCGATGGTCCTGCGAAAAGCCTTACAGCGCCTATTGGGTACGCCCGCCGTCCCGGCGGTTCCGGTTCCGGTTCCGGATCTGGCACCTGGACACGCGCCACCGGTGCCCGACGTCGCACCGCCCGCGGGCATCGAGGCGCAGTTCCACTTCGAGGCCACCAAGGACAGCGGCCCGCTGGGGCGCACGACGGAGGCGGCGGCGAGCAAGTTCGACTCGCTGCAATACCGCAGCGAGGATTTCTACGACCATTTTCCCTGTTTCACCAGCGCCAAGAACCTGTCGCGCTTCGTGTCGTTCTACGAGTGCTACAAGCGCACCCTGGGCATCGCCGGGCACATCGCGGAGGTGGGGGTCTATCGCGGCGCGGTATCGTTCTTCTTCACCAAGCTCGCGTTGATGTACGAGCCGCACGGCCTCACCCAGGTGCACGGTTTCGACTGGTTCAAGGAGCCCGAGGGAGAGAACGCCCCGAAGTTCCCCGATCCGGCGTCGTACCACGAGCCGTACGAGCGCATCTGCAGCATCGTCAACGTGCAGGGGCTGCAGAGCCACCTGCTGCTGCCCCGCGTGAACGTGCTGACGGAGTTGCAGGACTTCTTCCAGCGCAACGACTACCTGCGCTTCAAGATCGTGTTCCTGGACGCCGGCACCTACGACATCGTCGCGCGTTGCATCGAGGAGTTCTGGCCCCGCCTGTCGCAGGGCGGCATCCTGATCCTCGACCAGTACAACTTCGAGGTGGCGCCCGGGGAGACTCTCGCGGTGCGCGACCTGCTGCCCGAAGACGCGGTCATCCACACCTTCCCGCAGGGCTGGATGCCCACCGCATACGTGGTGAAGGGGGAAAAGCTCGCCGCCGCGGAGCCCGGTATGCATGCCGGCACGCACGCAGGGGGCTGACCAGGAGGCCGCAGCACGCGCTGCAGCCTCGAAAAGCCATACGGCCTCTCAGCGGCGCTCTGCGACACCATGGCAAGGGCCACCCCTGCGGCTCGGCGCCTTGAGGTTTCTGACCACCTCGCGAAGGCCCACGATCGGATGCAGGTCAGCCTTGACAGTCAGCCGGAAC
>JAJYTY010000287.1 GCA_021792835.1 Pseudomonadota bacterium | reverse complement strand
CCGTGCGAGAAAGCCTGCGCACGCTGATAGACGCCGGCATCGCCTATGAAGTGCGCACGACAGCGCATTCGTCGCTGCTCGATGATGCCGCCCTGTTGCGCTTGGCAAGCGGGGTGGCACGACAGGGAGTCACGCACTATGCGCTGCAGCTTGCCCGCCCAGGCGGCGCGTCGGGCCCGATGGCCCCAGACTACCCGGCGCCAAGCACCATCGCGCGATTGCAGGCCATGTTCAAGTGGTTCACGCTTCGGGTCGACCCAGACCTCGGCCACCTGGATCAAGCAGGCGGACCTGCCGGACCCGTCCGCCGCGTCAACTCGATGAACGCCCGCAGATAGGAAACGCCGGTATCTGCCTCACGCGTTCCCACAAAAATCTGCTTGGCGATACCCCGAGGGCCAAGCTGCACTGGCACGACACCGAGTGTGTTCTCGTATTCCTGCACCAGCCAGCGGGGAAGCGCCGCCACACCGCGTCCGCTGGCCACCATCTGCAGCATGATGTCGGTGGTCTCGATCATCTTATGACGCTTGGGCGTGATGCCCGCCGGCAGCAGAAACTGGTTATAGATGTCCAGACGCTCGACTGGCACCGGATAGGTGATTAGCACCTCGTTTGCGATCTGCCGGGGCCTGACGTACGCGGTGCCGGCGAGCGGGTGATCCTTCGCGACGACCAGAACCTGCTCATAGGCGAACACCGGCTCGAACATCAGTCCGTGCTTGAAGAGAGGGTCAGGCGTGACCAGCACGTCGATCTCGTACCCGAACAGCGCCCCGATGCCCCCAAACTGGAATTTCTGCTTCACATCCACGTCCACATCCGGCCAGGCCGCCAAATAAGGCGAGACGACTCGCAGCAACCACTGGTAGCAGGGGTGGCATTCCATGCCGATGCGCAGCGCCCCGCGCTCGCCCCGCGCGAACTGGCGCAGGCGTTGTTCGGCCAGTTCCAGCTGCGGCAGCACGCGGTCGGCCAGGGCCAGTACGTACTGGCCCGCCTGCGTGAGGCGCAGGCTGCGACCTTCGCGCAGCCAGATATCCGTGCCGAGCTGATGCTCGAGCTTTTTCATGCTGTGGCTGAGCGCGGACTGCGTGACGTGCAAAGCCTCCGCGGCGGCGGTCAGCGAGCCTTGCTTCTCGACCTCCCGCACGACGGCAAGATGGATGCGCTCGAGCATGATGCGTGAGGAAAAATCATGGATATGTGAGATTAAAGCATTTTACTTCATGGAACACCCTTCCTACGATCGCGCTCATTCCCCATTTGGGTTTCCCGGAACAGGCAGATGACCACGATCCACAACCTTGGCTTTCCCCGTATTGGAGCGAAGCGCGAACTGAAGTTCGCACTGGAGGCCTACTGGAAGGGCGAATCCTCACTCGACGAACTCCGGGCAGCGGGCGCGCTGCTGCGCCGGCGTCATTGGGAGAGCCAGCGCGGACTCGACCTCGTGCCGGTCGGCGATTTCTCCTTCTACGACCAGGTGCTGGACATGAGCTTCATGCTGGGCAATGTGCCCGAGCGAGCGCGGGGTATTCATGGAGATCCGCTGGATGACTACTTCCGCCTCGCGCGTGGCCGCTCGGCCAGTCGCGCCGCCAACGCTGCAGCCTGCTGCGGCGGCATCGCCGCCGGCGAGATGACCAAGTGGTTCGACACGAACTACCACTACATCGTCCCGGAGTTCAGCGCGGCGACCTCGTTCAGGCTCGATGCTCGACGACTGCTGGAGCAACTGGCCGAAGCCAGGGCGCAAGGCGTGAAGGCCAAGCCGGTCCTTATCGGCCCCGTCACCTACCTGGCAGTTGGCAAGGCCAGGGATGCATCGAACAAGCTTGCCTTGCTGCAGCGCTTGCTTCCCGTGTACGTCGAGTTGCTCGATACGCTGGCAGCGGCGGGATGTGAATGGGTGCAACTCGACGAGCCGATCCTGGCGACCGAACTCGATCTCGACTGGCAGCAGGCTGTCAATGTCGCCTACCACGGGCTGCGAACCGGTCGCGTGAAGGTTCTGCTGGCTACGTATTTCGGCCAACTTCTGGAGAACCGCTATCTGGCAGCCAACCTGCCTGTGGAGGGCCTTCACATTGATGCAATCAACGGCCGGGAGGACCTCGTTCCGCTGCTCAACCTACTGCCGGCGCACAAGGTGCTGTCCCTGGGAGTGATCAACGGTCGCAACATCTGGAAGGCGGACCTCACGGCAGCACTCGACCTGATCGAGCCGCTGGCCGAGCGCTTGGGCGAGCGCTTGTGGCTTGCGCCTTCGTGCTCGCTGCTGCATGTTCCGGTGGATCTGTCGAGCGAGTGCAGCCTCGACGCTGATCTCAAGTCGTGGATGGCCTTCGCGCTCCAGAAGCTAGAGGAGCTGCGGGTGCTCGGCAAGGCCCTGCGCGAAGGCCGGATGGCGGTGGCGCATGAGCTGGCCGCCAATCGGGCGGCTCTCGATGCGCGCCGCGCCTCGGCGCGCGTGGTCCATGGGGAGGTGCGGGCTGCCGTCGCAGGCATCGGTCCCGACATGGCCCGGCGCGCGAGCGCCTACACCATGCGTGCCAGCAAACAGGCGGCCCTGCTCAACCTGCCGGCGTATCCGACGACAACCATCGGCTCCTTTCCGCAAACCGCGGAGATTCGGCGGGCTCGCCGCGACTTCAAGGCAGGACTGCTCGACCACTCGGGCTATCAGGCGGCGATGCGCGACGAGATCGAGCGCTGCGTGAGGACGCAGGAGAGCCTGGGGCTAGACGTTCTCGTGCACGGTGAGGCCGAGCGAAACGATATGGTCGAGTACTTCGGCGAGCAGCTCGACGGCTACGCGTTCAGCGAGGCCGGTTGGGTGCAGTCCTACGGCTCGCGCTGCGTGAAGCCACCCATCTTGTTTGGCGACATCCGGCGTCCAAAGGCCATGACCGTGGAGTGGATCACCTACGCCCAATCCCTGACGACGAAGCCGGTGAAGGGAATGCTGACCGGCCCCGTGACGATGCTGAACTGGTCTTTCGTGCGTGACGACCAGCCGCGCTCGATGTCGTGCAGGCAGCTTGCACTGGCGCTGCGCGAAGAGGTGCTGGACCTGGAGCGAGCCGGTGTGCGCGTGATCCAGATCGACGAGGCTGCGCTGCGCGAGGGTCTGCCGCTGCGCAAGTCGCAGTGGAAGGAGTACCTGGACTGGGCCATCGAATCGTTCCGCATTGCGGCCAACGGCGTGCGGGACGAGACCCAGATCCACACCCACATGTGCTATTCGGAGTTCAACGAAATCAT
>JAJYTY010000286.1 GCA_021792835.1 Pseudomonadota bacterium | reverse complement strand
TACATCGCAGACACGCCGGCTGGCACCGGTCACGATCTGGAGGTTGTACCGCGGTCACACTTCTCGAAAATCGATCTGCCATCCGAAGCCGGGATCCAGGATGTTTTCCGGCATCTGGCCAGTGACCGGGAGCGCACCGATGCCATCGCCGCTGAAGTCAAGGCCGCGTTCGAGCAAGGCCGTAAGGTGCTAGTGCTGACCGAGCGCACCGAACACCTCGACGCCATCCAGGAAGCCCTCGTGGGTCAGATCCCTGCGCCGTTCCTGCTGCATGGCCGGATGTCCAGAAAGCAGCGCGCGGCCTTGATCGCCGCGCTGGACGCACTGCCATCCGACGCTCCCCGCATCCTGTTGGCCACCGGCAAGCTGGTCGGCGAGGGCTTCGACCACCCGCCGCTGGATACGCTCGTGTTGGCCATGCCGGTTTCGTGGAAGGGCACGCTGCAGCAGTACGCGGGTCGCCTTCACCGGGAACACGCCGGTAAAACCACCGTGCGGATCGTCGATTTCGTGGACACCGGCCATCCGGCATTGCTGCGGATGTGGGGCAAGCGGCAGCGCGGCTATCGAGCGATGGGCTATCGAGTCGCGGCCAGTAAGCCCGATCCATGATGGCTGCGAAATCGCAGCGAGATCTCATACCATCCAGTCCTCCGCCAGCTTGCTGGGCCATGCCGTCTTCCCAAGCGATCCGTTGTTGCGCGGCGCACATCTACGGCGCGACGCCGCGCCGGCGACACCTTGAGTAATTGCTGGCCGCTTTGCCTGTCCTCGTGGAGCTATGGGAATCTCCGGTGTGGCGCGCACAGCTTGGAGCCCGGACGTTGATCCGGCGACGTTCGCGCCGCACCAGAACAGCGTACCGGGGCCTAGCGAGAGCGGCAGAGGCGCCACTCAATCGGTGTGGATTTGGCGACGAGCGTGTTTTCGGTGTGTGCGGTGCATGGCGCCGGACACGTGCAGCGTCGGCAGAATCTCGGGCGTGAAGTGTTTGCGCTGTGTTTGGCGCAGGTGCCAGCGGGCACGGTGATAGCGATGAAAGCCTGCAGCGGTGTGCGCCACTAGGCGCGGCGGATCTCCTGATCGAACAATCCCAGCGGGCGAGAGACCATCCGGCATGCTCCAGGCGGGTCAGTTCACTTAGACAGCGGCATACGTGCCGGATTTCGCAAACTGCTCTGATGTAGGGCAGCCGCACGACTACGCAACGAATAGATCGAGCTGCATCGCGTCGTGTTCAATGAAGCTGGCCAGCCCAACCTTCACCATCGGCCGTGCCAGCCAGCGACTGATGGAACTGGAGGTGGATGCGCTGATGGGCGCGGGGTACGGCGAGAAAAGTGGCGCACGGCTCGCGAAGCGTTACGGCTACCGCGAGCACGACTGACAGACGCGCGGGGACGGTGGGGCTGCGCATTCCGACACTTCGCATAGGCAGCTACTTCCAGGATTTTCTGGAGCCGCGGCGGATGGCCGAGACGGCTCGACGGCGGTGATCCAGGAGGCCTACATCTAGGCCTCTCGACGCAATCGGTGGGTGGTCACCCTAGGCCGAAGCCGGCTTCACGGCTCTCGGAGTGGGCACACCTGTGGCAAGATCAGAGAGGGAATGGACTTCTGACTTCAAGACAGGGGGCTCTATGCGGATCGCGTCAGTCATCGGATGTGGCTTGCGCCTTACATTGTTCGGCATGGTCGCGATCCTGTTTCTCGGGGCCAGCAATGCTTCGGCAGGCACCAGCGCGGGCACCCGATCCGCTTCGACCATACTTTCTCAGGCACAGGCCCTCGTATCGGGCGCCAGCCATGGCCGCGCGCGCGCCCTCTCGGTCTTCCCGGGACCCGATGGCCTCGAGGGTATCGTGGTTGCCTTGGCGGCCAAGGGTTCCGCACGTTCGATCATCTGGGCCACACCCAACGCGAAGGCCGTCCTCATCGGCAATCTCGTCGACGCGCAGGGCCAGAACCTCAATGAATTGGCCGAGGTGGCGCAAGGCCTGCGCATGAATCCGGCTGCAGCTTTGCGTGCGGCAGCCCGACCCGCATCCATGAGTGTGCTGACACCCGGCTCAGGCCCCATCCTGACGTTTTTCATCGACCCCAATTGCATCTTCTGCAACCGGCTGTATCGGGCGATCGCACCCGAGGTCCGTGCAGGCAAGCTGCGCATCCGTTTCGTGTTGGTCGGCATCGTGAAGAAAGATAGCCCGCAGCGGGCGATGTCGATCCTGTCATCGTCCACCCCACTGCAGGCTATCCGTCAGGACGAAACACGTTTCGACATCGCCAGCGAAGAAGGCGGCTATCCCATCGAGGCCCGCCCCGCACCCGCGGCAACTGCCGCGCTGAAGGCCAATGACCAGCTGATGTCGCGCATGGGCGCGGTGGGCACGCCCACGTTGTTGTACTGCAGTAAAGCCGCGGGTGGTCATGTGGAGATGATGAAGGGTGTTCCCGCCGATCTTTCCAGCTTCGTCTCCGATCTCGCCCTTGGCCCTGCGCCTGCATGCCATGTGTGAGTGTGGAACCGCCTCCGCAACACGATGCCGTCACTGTGCCCGCACGAAACAGGCCTGGGGTACGGAGAGTGATCCGCAGGCGCGTCGGCACCCCGTGTTGATACGCTCCGCGCACGCATATCACGCTGTGCTCTCGCACCTTTCCGATGGTCGCCGCAATCCCGGCACCCTCCCGGGACGGCGTCCCCAATTCGAGCGGCATTACGGCCCATGATGCGCGCCGACATGGATATGCCTGCCTTGCTGTCGACCGAGCATGCGCGCGCGCGGGAGATGGCCGTGATGCAGAAGCTCATCGCCGCCGGCCGCCTGAAGGAGGGGGACAAGGCGCGCGCGCAGCGACTTCTCGCCGAATCCGGCGAAGGCACCGTGTCCGCGCTGCTGGTGCGCCTGGGCCTGCTAGCCGAGCGCGATCTGATCGAGACCTGGGCCCAGGTGCTGCCGGCCGCCCGATTCGAAGCATCGTCGCTTCCGCCCGTACCCCCCGAGGGTACCGATCTGCTGCCGGTGCGCTTCCAGAAGGCGCACCGCGTGGCGGTCATCGGCGCAGATTCGGACCAAGTCCAGGTGCTGACCGCCGACCCGGCCGATCCCTACCCTTTGCAGGCGATCGCGCTGGCGACCCGGCGCACGGTCGTTCCCGTCCTCGGGCTGGGCAGCGAGATCGAAGGCCTGCTGGAGCGCTGGTATGGCACCGGCCGCAGTGCGCTCGGCAGCATCGTCGAGACGATGGGGCGCGAGAACGAGGATGGCGAT
>JAJYTY010000285.1 GCA_021792835.1 Pseudomonadota bacterium | reverse complement strand
GGCCTGGCGCCGTTCCTGGCCTTCCTGATCCCGCTGGGGCCGATCGGCTTCCGCTACGCGGGACGCTATCTGCAGCTGCTGGTCTGGCTGTTTCTGTGGATGCCGCTGCTGAGCTTCGTGAACCTGTTCGAGGTCATGGCGGTACTGCGCGAGATGAACGCGCTGCTGCCGGCGATCGGCAACGCGCCGCTGATCAGCGCGATCGGCCTCAACCAAATCGAGTACACGGTCAGCGACTGGGTGGGCATGGGCGGCTATCTCACGACGGCGGTCGTGGGGCTTTCCGGCATGATCGTGTTCGGCAGCATCGCGGGGTTCCAGGGCGTGGCCGCCGAGGCCAACGCGCCGACGCGGTTGGATCCGACGCCCATCGCGCCGGATGCGCTCAGTACCGCGCCGCCGGTGATGATGGGCTCGCGCTACGCCGGCAGTGGCGGCAGCGCCTTGGCGCTGTCCGGCGCACCGATGCTGAGCTGGAACGCGGGGCAGCTGATCCAGACCAGCGAGCAGGCGACGCTGGCGCGCGCCGGCACGCTGGCGCAGCAGCTGCAAGCATCGGGGCACTTCGGCAAGACCATCAATGCGCAGACGCTGCAGGCGTGGACCGCGCGGCACGCGCTGACCCACGGCGCGAGCGCGCAGGCCGGGCTCACTGCCGCCGCACCCAGCGGCACGCGCAGCACGGCCAGCACGGCGACCAGCGTCAGCACCGAGCGCTCGATCGCCGGGCACGTCGGTGGCAACCTCAGCGCCGGCGGCGTGGGGATCGGCGGCGTCCAGGCCGGCGCGGCCGAGCACTGGCGCACCAGCGCCGAGCACGCGCAGCAGCAGAGCCACGCGTCCGACGTGACGCCGACGGCAGGGTTCACGCAGGCGCACGGCAACGACCGCAGCCTCAGCCACGACCAGGGAACCAGCCTCACGGGCGGCACCTCGAGCTCGGCCAGCATCGCGCGCACCGAGTCCGAGCTGTACAACACGATGCAGAGCTACAACGCGCTGGCCAGCGCCAGTCGCAGCGTCGGCGCCAACATGACCGTGGCGCTGCCGCAGGCGGCCAGCGCGCTGGCCGACAACAGCGGGGCGCTCCATTCGGTCCTGGATGCCGCGCACACTTATGGCGGCGGCGAAGCGTTCCAGCAGCACTTCGCGCAGCTGGGCGGGCTGTTCCCGAACGAAGACCAGCGTGCGGCGGCGGCCGGCCTGATGACCCTGCAGGGCGCCGCACTGGGTGGCGGCGCGCATGCGGAGGCCGCGCAGCTCGAGCTCGATCGCGGTCTCTCTGCGGTGCCGGGCTGGAGCGCGCTGGGCAGCGTCGGCACCGCGGCGCAGGCCGGCGCCCAGCTGTCCGGCGGCGCTGCGTTCGGCGGCCATGTCGCCGGGCAGACCGCCGGCGTCGCCGGCGATGTCGCCGGCGCCGGCGGGCTCCGCGTCGCGCCCAGCAGCATCGGCGGCGTGCCCAGCGATGCGCGCAGCGCGTTCGCGCACGCGGCGGCCGATCCAGCGTACTCGCCGGAAGGCTTGCGTGGCGGGTTCGAGGACGAGGCCGCGCGCGGCTTGCACGGCGTGACCGAATTCGGACCGGCGCCGCTGGAGCCGATCGCGCTGCCCGACCACGCGGCCGCGCTGCCGGGCGAGCTGCAGACGTCGATCAACCAAGCGTTCACGCCCGGCACGCATCCCAGCGGCAGCGTGGGCCTCGGCCCGCAGCTCGGCCCACAGGATCTGCTCGATGCCGATGCGCTGCCCAGCGCAAACACGTTCATCCACATGACGCCCGCGCAGCAGCAAGCGCTCGAGGATTTCGCCGAGCGGCCGGCCAAGCCGCAGCAGTAAACCCCACCCCACCGGAGATTCCCATGATCCAGCAAGCCCTTCGCAAACTCTTTCGCACAGCGCCCTATCGCGCCGCGCAGGCGCGCCAGCAGCAGGCCGCGCAGCCGCTCGAAATGCAACTGAACGAATGGCTCGCGCGGAAGGAACAGGCGCGCGTCCACAGCCTCGAGGCCGCGATCGAGGCCACGGCGGACACGCACACCCTGATCCTCGACAACCTGCAGGGGCTGGATCCCGACGCGCTGGCCACAGCCACGCGGGGGCGCGTGACCTGCCCCATGGAACACCGCGAAGCGCTGCGCGCGCTGATCGCCGCGCCCGAACCGCCCAAGTCCGGCATCGTGCCCTGGCGGCTCACTGGTGATCTCCCGAGCGCGCTGTGTATCGTGCGGCGCACGCCCCCGCATCTGCCGGCGCTGCCCGAGGATGGCGCGGGGCCGCTGGTCTCGACGCTGCTGCTGATCTTCTTGAGCCGGGCGGCGCGTCATGTCCACACGGCAGCCTGGCGCTGGCGCATCGTGCACACCGCCGAGCTGGAGGCGCTGGCCCGCGCCCGCGCCAGCGATCTGCTGCGCCTGGCGCTGGAAAGCCCGCGGCTGGGGCTCGCCTTCGCGCCGCCCGATGCCCAGGAGCAGGACGCCGCACGGCGTATCACCGAAACCGAAATCGGCCTGCAGCGGTTCTGCGATGCGCGCGTGCAGACGCACGCACTGCTGGCCCGGCTGTCCGCATCCCCCCGGCAATGACCCCAGGAGACTATGACCATGACCACGCATTCCCATCCCGATCCGATCGCCACGGCCGCAAGCATTCGCGCGGAACTCGAGCGCCAGCAGCAGGCCGGCATCAACCTGGCCGAGGACATCGCGGTCCGCGCGCACGCCGCGATCCTCGCGCAGCTCGCTGGCGTGGATCCCGACGCGCTCGAGGCCGCCAGTGACGGCCGCGTGCGCTGCGCGCCCGAACACCGCGCGACGCTGCGCACGATGCTCCAGGCGCCCGAACACCGCGTGCCGCTGCGCAAGAGCATCCAGGCTGGTCAGGTTCTGGAGGCCGGTGCGCCGCTGCCGTGGCGCCTCGAAGGCTCGGTGCAGGCGGCCATCGGCGCGGCACGTCAGCGCTGGCACGCAATCGCGCCACCGGTGGAGCCGTGGCCGCTGGGCCCGGCGCTGCTGGCCGCGTTCCTCGGCCCGGCCGCGCACTGCGCGCAGTTCGCGGGCTGGCTGTTCCGACTTAACTATCTCAACGTCGCGGCGCTGACCAACGCCAGCGTCGGCGAGCTGGTGCGCATCAGCCTGCAGAGTCCGCTCAAGCTGCACTTCGAGCCGGTGCCGGCACCGGAGCGCATCGCCTGTCAGACGCTGGACGCGCTGGCGGTGACCATCGAGCGCAAGCAGCTGAGGCTCGGCGCATGAACGGCCCCAGCACCACCGTGATGGTCCTGC